>JAFNXT010000108.1 GCA_017378975.1 Oscillospiraceae bacterium | reverse complement strand
GCTTGCCTTGCAAGCGCACCGGTGGGGGCATGCCCCCACCCTACGATATTGCTTTTTTTAGACAAAAAAGGACGGCTTTACAGCCGTCCGTCTTCCAAGATGAGTTTGTCGACACCGGAGCGTTGGAACTCGGCCATGTAGCTGTCGATCCGGGAAGCGATCTCCGGGTAGTTCTCGTCGGTGATCTCCGGGTAGTCCATGTCCCGTCGGGACAGCTCCTCTGCCAGGATCTCGTAGAACACGGTGTCCTCGTACAGGCCGATGGCCTCGTGGATCCCGCCCTCGGCGTAGGCCTTGGAGGGGATGGGGATGCCGTTCCAGTCCTGGACCAGCGTTTCCATCCGGTTCTCCCGGCATAAAGCGAAGAGCTTGCTTTCGATATCATCGTATTCACGGAACCGGTCCTCGCCCCGGGTGGAGTTGAGGATCCAGTTCCCCATATATACCAGATCGAGAAGTCTGCGGAACTCCTTCGTGGTCAATTCGATCTTCATCATGATCCCTCCTTGTGGGAGCTCCATTATAGCATGATTTGCGGAGAAATCCAGAGGGAGAATGTAAATTTACAAAAAATGAGGCGATCACAGTGAATAAGATCAGTGTTTGTGTCCTGTTTGGCGGTATGAGCCCGGAGCATCAGGTGTCCCTGCGCTCTGCGGAGTCTGTGCTGAACAATATGGATGCGGAAAAGTACGATATCCTGCCTGTGGGCATCACCTTGGACGGTCAGTGGATCCTCTATGGGAGCACGGACTACTCCAAGCTCCCCTCCGGTCTGTGGCAGGAGGAGCCCGGCAACCGTAAGGTGATGATCTCTCCTGTCCGGGGACAGGGCCTGGTCTGCGTCACCGGGGACGGTGTGGAGTATCGCCATATCGATGTGGTGTTCCCTGTGCTCCATGGTGAGAACGGCGAGGACGGTGCCATGCAGGGTCTTTTGCAGTTGGCAGGGATCCCCTATGTGGGACCCCATGTGTCCGCTTCCGCGGTGTCTATGGACAAGACTCTGACCAAGCTGGTGGCAGATAAGGCCGGTGTGACCCAGGCGGCCTGGCATCTGGTCCGCCGGGGCGATCTGGACAGCCGTCTGGAGCAGACCATGGACACGCTGGAGGAGCGTTTCGAGTATCCTATGTTCGTCAAGCCCTCCGGCACCGGTTCTTCCGTGGGTGTCTCCAAGGCGGCGGACCGTCAGGCTCTTTCTGATGCCCTGAAGGCGGCGGCAGAGTATGACGAGAAGGTGCTGGTGGAGGAGTTCATCCGTGGCCGTGAGGTGGAGGTGGCCGTCATGGGAAATGACAGCCCCATGGCTTCCGTCTGCGGTGAGATCGATTCCGGCGCTGACTTCTATGATTATGACGCCAAGTATATCACCGATACTTCCACGGCTTACATCCCTGCCCGTATCAGCGAGGACGTGGGGGAGCGTGTCCGGGAGGCGGCGGTGAAGATCTACTCCGCCATCGGCTGTCAGGGCCTGAGCCGGGTGGACTTCTTCGTGACCTTCGATGATGAGCGTGTGATCTTCAATGAGATCAACACCCTGCCGGGCTTCACCTCGATCTCCATGTATCCCAAGCTCTTCGATGCCAGCGGCATCCCTTACGGCCAGCTGATCGACCAGCTTCTGAAGCTGGCTATGGAGGCGTGAAGTGCGGAAAGAAGTCATCCTGACCATCCGGGGCACTCAGTATTATGAGGAAGGCCAGCCGGAGGTGATCGAACTGGTGACGGAGGGCACGCTGGAGCTGGTGGACGGGGGCTGGGAGATCGGCTACGAGGAATCCGAGCTGACCGGACTGCTGGGGGTCCATACCACCTTCCGTGTGGAGGAGGAGAAGATCACCCTTACCCGTACCGGCAAGCTTCGGTCCCAGATGATCTTTCAGATCGGCGTGCTCCATGAGTC
>JAFNXT010000107.1 GCA_017378975.1 Oscillospiraceae bacterium | reverse complement strand
TGGTGGGAGCGAGCACATGGAGCACCATGACGACGGTGTCCGGTGCGTATATGCTCTCCGGCATGGCGGACACCGGCGACTATATCGAAATCTCCCATGTGGCGTTCTTCAATAACGAAGTGGAGGCCCGCAACTATGCCAATGACGCGGTGGCCTTCGACAAGGATCCCGGAGAGCATCTGGAGGTGACCCAGACCATCACGCTGCAGGGCGGGGAGGTCGTGGAAGAGTACTATCCCAATGTGAATGAACCCGGATTCGATCTGGGACTGGGCTCCAAGTATGTTTATGGCACATATGCGGCCCCCAGTTCTCAAGTTGCGACTACGGATGCAAATTATAAATACCGTTTTGGTTTGAATTTCGCACTGGGGATCGGGCAATCCTCCACTACCGTCGCAAAGTGGGATGCCCCGTCCGCGATCTCGCTTCGTAACGGATCTTCGACGACCAGCTTCACGCCCACAGATATGACTGTGAAAAAAGTGGATGACGGAGCACGTGACTATGTGTCTCTGAGCAGTTCTGCAGCGGTCAGTAACATCATCCTGAGCAGTTTTGATGAGGACAAGGCGACCAATGGCGCATACAGCGCCAGAGTAGCTTATTTGGTCCTGGTGTACCGCGCCAATGGCTGCGGCGGGGAGAGGGCCGGTTTCTGGGGCACTGGCTATAAATCCAATGGATTTACAGGAGACACGACCTCTGTGTACGCCGGTTATTCCGCAAATGCCAATAACTGGAGCTCGGCCACCGGCGGAGTTGCGATGACGCTGCAATCGTCCCCCCATGAGGGCGTTTGGGTCTACGATATCGTGAACCTGAATCAGCTTGGGATCAGCAGGACCTACTGGAAGCATATCGGTATGTACCTGCCTTCGGGCGCGGGAAAGAGCCTGGATCTGGCTTACATCGGATACTTTGCGGATCCTAATACGGCGGATGTGTTCGGTAAGGCGGCCAGTGGCTATATGAACGTGGGCAAGGTCATGGGCGAGGGCGTGTCCGATGCCACGACTAAGACCCTGAAGGCCGGGCGGACGTGGAACATGGGCAACAATCTGTCCTACGGTCTGCTGTTCGCCTCCGACGGCCCCGGCTGGACCAACCTTGCCGGCGGCAACAACACCAACCCCAACGGCTATTACGCCTACGCGATCGGCTATGATATGCGTGATGGCTACAACATCGCTACCGGCGTGGTCAACAAGAACCGCAAGGACTTCCAAGGGAACCTCTATTCCTCGACCGGCGGCTCCAATCAGGTGTATCTGCTCCAGTCTCAGAATATGCCCGGCTTCTCTGAAAAGGGCTACGATACCAGCGACATCGATTTCGATGGCTATGAGCTCAAGCAGATCATCACGCAGGGCTGGATGACCACCGGTATGCTGGAGGGCCGTCTGGAGGATGGCAAACCCGTGTATCGGCAGGAGACGGTGGAGTATGTTGCCAATCTGCTGTATGAAACGCTGGTGATCCCGCCCTTCGATTCCGACGGTGATTACAACTACAACTACGTGAAGGGCGAGAAGTCCAGTCAGTTCGCCTTCGACATCAACGGTGACGGGGATCTGGAGGACCGGGTGGATCTGACCGGTGACGGATACGCGGAGACCATGGAAGCGTCCATGGATCTGGCAACTGCCCTGCGGCTGTGTCTGGGTGTCAAATTCAGCTACGGTCAGAACAAGGGCACCTATCAGGGCGGCAGCGCCGTCCGTGGTACCTACGCCGATACCCTGACCCGTGCCGGGAGACTGTCCGGCCCCTTCAACGATGTCCGGGGGAGCATCACCACCTGTGTGGACGCGGCCTATTATCTGCTCAACGATATCTTCGAGAGCGGATCTTATAACCAGATCCAGAACGATTACAACTACCTGACCCTCAGCAGTGCCGTCCTGAACGACGGTCGTGAGGCCTATGTGTTCGACGCCGGCTACACCACCGGCACCGGCAACAACACGGATGCCGGCTACAAGGAGAACAGCCAGTCCGCGCTGGTCTACTCTCCCTATGTCCAGATCGTGGACGGTCAGCCTGTCTACGGTAACGGCACCATCTCCCTGAAGGGCGTCAGTGCCAAGGAACTGATCTCCATTTCCGATGACGATAAGTCTACTACCACCCGGTTCCCCTTCCTGCCGGTGACGGATCCCGAGGGGGACTACCCCAAGGACACCGAGAGCTATTATTTCGGCGACGACGGTGTCTCCCCCTTTGGAGAAGAGGGCGAGACCTATGAAAACCGGAACTACAACTATGTGATGGCCTCCAACGGTGAGTTCGTCTATTATGAGGAGGACGCCCTGTTCTTCGAGTTTGAAGGTGACGATGACGTATATCTGTTCATCAACGATCAGCTCGTGCTGGATATCGGTGGCGCTCACGGTATCGCCAAGGCCAAGATCGACGTGAACGCCTACGTCCAGTGGGCAAGAGAGCTGAAGGCGGACACGGATGCCTATGGGGCCCTGAGCGCCGCGGAGCAGGAGCGTGTGGACGCACTGGCTCTGACCGAGGGCGAGATCTGTTCCTTCGACTTCTACTACATGGAGCGTCACGGCTACGGCGCTAACTGCCGGATCGTGACCAATATGCACGTCACCGACCCCAGTCTGAACGTGGAGAAGAAGGCCACCCAGTTCGGTCAGAACGTGGAGTTCGGCGGCGTGGTGGACGCTTCCGCCGCGATCGGCTACGAGTTCAAGCTGACCAACACCGGCAACACCAAGCTGTACAACATGACCTTCACCGATGACGTGATCGGTGTGACCCTGGATCCCCAGAAGGGCCTTGTGGTCAAGAGCGGCATGAACGGCTCCCATGTCCGGGACAAGGACGGCGGTATGCTCGATGCCACGGATCTGTTGGCCACCGTCAGCGGTGAGGATGCCAACGGAACGTTCACCACGGTGGACATCGGCTTCCGCAGCAACGAAGAGCTGATCAACTTCCTGCGGACCCTGCAGGCCGAAGGCACCCAGAGCGGCTTCGATGACGGTGAGCTGACCCATGCGGGATCCGGCCTGTGGGTGGATGCCACGGTGAGCATCAAGGGCATCTACTACGTCATGACCCTCGATCAGGTGGAGCAGGGTGGCATGGAGAACATCGTCTACGTCACCGCCACCACCAAGACCGATCCTTCCGACAGCGGCAACGAGACCCTGCGAAGCGATGCCAAGCACAGAGTCTACACCTCCGGCGCGCCGGTGTACTATCAGTGGGCGGGCCATGGGATGTTCCTGCCGGGGCAGAAGCTGCTGGATGATTCCACCCATGAGGCCGGCATCGAGAGCAGTCAGCTCAACAAGTATAAGGACTTTTTCGTTGCCGCCGCTCAGGATATCACCAAGATCCATACGTCCCTGTGCGATAAGCACGGCAACTACATGGGCGACAGGAACAGCAGTGCCGCCCAGAAGTATCCCATGATCGAGTCCTACGACCACCCGAGCGGTGACTGGGGCTATCTGGTGGAATATGACAAGGCAGGTACCTACAGCTTCTATGTGCTGATGTACCTGAACGCGGCCAACGATGGCTACGCCTCCGGCTCCAGCGTGGCGGATATGGAGGAAGGGAAGTTCGCCATCATCCGTCTGACGGTGTATGTGGCGGACGTGGAAGACAGCACCTTCGTGCTGGACTACGGTCTGCAGACCGAGAGTCTGGACGTGGGCGGTGAGCTGTTCAAGAACGACGAGCTCTTCGGCTCCTCCGGCACCATGACCGCCAAGCTCATGGGCGTGAGCCTGACTCAGCCGAGCTACCTGCACCCGAAGACGGTCGCCGACACCGACTACAACCGGATCTCCTTCTTGCCTCTTAGCGATAACGCCATGAAGAGCATCGCCTTCCCCGACGGTCATTACAGTATGAATCTGGCGGTGGGGACCGACGGCAAGGAGATCACCTACAACGCCGGCAACGGCAAGTACTCCCTGACCGATGTGGGCACCATGCGGATCAATGCCGATGTGCCTGCGGACTGGGACGATGTGCGTCTGTACTACTGGCATGACAACGGCGCCAACAACGGCTGGCCCGGTACCGCCATGACCAAGGTGGATCAGGGC
>JAFNXT010000106.1 GCA_017378975.1 Oscillospiraceae bacterium | reverse complement strand
GTGCTCCAGCCGGAGGTCGATCCGCTCATCGCTGTCACGGCCGTTGGCACGGTAGACCAGCACCATGTAGCGGGCAGACTCCTTCGCCACCTCCGCAGTTTGCGTCGATGCGCTGGTGACCTTGGTGAAGCTGTGGAGCATCTGATAAGCATAGGTCCCCGCGCCGGGATAGGAAACATGGATATGCTTGGGGGAAACGAACCGCTCCGCCGCCACCATGCGTACGGCATAGTTCGCCGTGGGCGCTTTGTCGGCAGACCATGTATACGCATTGGCGCTGGATCCTGCCGTGGTCGTAAAATCGGTGCCCAGCGTGGTGAGGGGCATCACGCGGCCGCCGCCCTACTTCCGGCCCACCACCGATGCGCTGGCACTATCGGCACGGCTGTTGGCAGGCTCGAAGAGCATACCGTCGTTGAGATAGTCATAGATCTTGATGGGCCAGTTGATGGCGCCCTTCTGATTTTGCGTTTCCGGGTCGAAGCCGATATCCTCCAAAGAAACGATATCGCCCTTGGCAGCCAGCACCCCCAGCGGAAGCACCTGGATCACCATCATGATCACCAGCAGCAACGAGATCGTTCTTCTGGTAAAACCATTTTTCTTCATACGTTCGCACTCCTTCCAACGGAGCACCGCCATGCGATACTCCGCCGATACTACGGTCTATTGTATATATTATCACCCTCCCCCCGTCCCGTCAACCTGTTTTTATTCAGGATCACAAAAAATCTAACAAAAAACAGCACATCTTTATGAAAATCTCTCTTGCTTTTTTCGAACGATCCATATATAATGGACTTCTGAAAGTATGCACCATCCAAAGACAGCCTCAGAAAGAAGGTCAGCACCCATGAAGATGAAATATGAGAAGCCCGGTGTTGCCGTGGAGCAGTTCCGACTCAGCACCGCGATCTCCGGCTGTATCACCAAGATCGGCTTCCTGGACAGTGCGTGTGTCTACAACGACCCTGATGCCCCCACCGAGATGCGTGGTCTGGCCGTGGGCATGTGGTTCACCGCCGGTCACTGCCTCAATGTGATGCAGGGCGGCCAATCCAAGGACGGCATCTGTTACCATACCAACGCCAACGCCACCTTCTCCTCCTGAACCCCACCACAGCTCCCTATTATGGGGAGCTGTTTTACGTATTGTCCACAAGATCGCGCCCGGAACTTTGTACTTTTTGCCAATTGTATCGCCGGGACCGTTCCCTTATAATTATTATGTATATGTATACTCACAGGAGGCGTATCGATATGGAAAGACAATCTAGCCGGCATTGGCTCCGGATCTGCGCGCTGGTACTGGTCGTGGCATTGCTCGCGGGGGCCTTCTTCCTGCTCCCGGGCCGCGCCGCAGACACCAGCAGCTTCGGTAAGCTCACCGATTCCTATACGCCCGGCTCCGGCAGCTTCACGCTGGACGGCAACAGCCGGTTCTTCATCCCCAGCGGATCCACCGCCCCCGACCCGGCACTGGTGGAGCTGGTCCAGTTGGCCCAGCAGCAGTTCGCCGCCGCGGGCTACCCTAATAACGACGTGATGCCCATCGTCTGGGGCAAAGCGGATCTGGTCCAGTCCGGCGATATCCTGATCCGGCTGGATCCGGCCTCCGGCGTGGGTGCCGAGGGCTACCGGCTGGACGTGGGAGCCTACACCAGCGTCACCGCGCAGGATGCCCGTGGCGTGCTCTACGGTCTGAACGCCCTGCTGAAGCACTTCATGACCGGCGGCAACAGCAAGATCCAGGGCTTCACCTCCGTGGATGTCCCCGATACCACCGAGCGCACGGTGATGCTGGATATGGCCCGGAAGTATTACTCCAAGGAATGGATCTGCAACTTCATCCGCCAGATGGCATGGATGGGCTACAACACGCTCCAGCTCCATCTGGCCGAGGACTCCGGCATCCGTATGGACATCTGGGATCCTGCCTACTATAAGGGCAGCTTCCAGCCTGCCAATGACTTCTCCTGGATCTGCGGCTCCGAGAACGCTTACTACATCGGTATCTTCTCCCCCGGCGGCGTGGTCCAAACGGATGTCCACAAGGACTGGCACCTGTCCACCGCCGAGATGATCGAGATCCTGAAGACCGCGAAGAAATATCAGATCAGCGTGATCCCCTCCTTCGACAGCCCCGGTCATATGGACTACCTGAACTGGAAGTACGAAGACAACTACCTGAAGAACACCGACTACACCTTCTACTCCCGTAAGGACGGCAAGACCTACGCCGCCAAGGACATCCAGGGCGTGATCAACTACACCAACGCGAAAAGCGCCAACATCACTCCCATCCGGAACAAGCCCTATTTCAAGGCAGTGAACATCAAAAACGCTCAGGCGAAGGCCTTCGTTTTCGAACTGTACACCGACATCGCCACCTTCTTCAAGGAGTACTCCGGCTCCACGGATTTCAGCATCTGTGCCGATGAGGTGGTCCTCTCCGACACGCTGGCCTCCGGCTACTCGTTCCAGTTCGGCTACGGTGACTTCGTCAGCTATATCAATGAGCTCAACGCCCATCTGAACGGTCTGGGCTACACCTGCCGGGCCTACAACGACTTCATCGGTCATACCTCCCATGCCTCCGACTATCCCCTGAGCAGCTTCGCCGATAATCTGGAGATCATGTACTGGTCCTCCAGCTACAACTCCGGCACCGGCGGCTCCACCACCAGCAAAGACGTCTACTACTTCGACGGGGACCGCCCCCTCTACAACTGCATCAGCAACCACACCTATTTCGCCATGGCTTATCACAAGTCCAATTCCCACCCGGACTGCCGCTGTCCCAGCAACTATAGCTGGACCATGGGCTACGGCACCGAAGACATCGTCTATAACAACTGGGCTCCCAACGATTTCACCGCCCGTGGCAAGTATAACTCCGCTTCCATGAAGGTGGCTGCCAAGGACCTGTCCGGCGGCTACTTCCTGATCTGGTCCGACAATCCCATGCTCTCCACGGAATCCGAGATCTGGAACGGCTTCTGGAGCTGTGACAACGACCACCTGTACGTGAGCCTGAAGGACCGTATGTGGTCCAACGCCATCAAAATGTGGAACTGGGACGTCAACAGCACCGTGACCTTCGCAAACTTCACCGCCGTCCGGGACAAGATCAAGGTCTTCCCCGGCATCGGTAAGGACGGAAGCGGTCTGGACACCTGCTCCGCCGCCCCTGTCTATGCCGCCGCCACCGAGCCTGTGGCTCTGGCCGACCGGGACACGCTGGCCGCCGCGCTGGCAGGCAAGCTCTCTCCGGAGATGTACACTCAGGCCAGCTACCACATCTATGAGAACGCCTATGCCGCCGTACAGGCCGCATACGATGACCCCCGGACCACCGAAGCCCAGATGCGTGATGTGATCGGCGCGCTGGAGCGTGCCAAGTCCGACCTGATGCCCCTGACCTTCACCATCACCGTGGAGCACCAGCTCCCCGACGGCAATGTGTCCCAGACCTTCGACATGGATACGAGCCATGGTACCTGCGAGATCTATCTGGCAGGCTTCGCCGGACACGTGTTCCATTCGTCTGACGTGGGCACCTTCCGCCCTCTGAGCTCCGGCAACAGCAGTGGCTACCTGACGGTCCCTGCCATCAGCGACACCACGGTCCATGTGCGCTACGTCTCCAGCGTGGATGACAGCCATCTGCAGACCCTGATCCGGAACGCCGTGACCCAGCCCTCCAAGGACTACTACACCCCGGCCTCCTGGAACGCTTACCAGAAGGCGCTGGAAGCCGCCAAAGACTTCTCCATCGCCCCCGGCACCCGTCAGAGCCAGATCGACGCGCTGGTGGACGCTCTGGAGCGGGCCCACGCGGCGCTGGTCACCACCGCTCCCGGCACCTCCCAGCTGGTGGTGGAGACTCTCCATGACAGCTTCCAGGCCGGCAAGACCGTGGTCTTCTATGTGACCACCGGTCCCGATGCCGCCGCCCTCACCGTCACCTGTGACGGCCAGACGGTCGCCCCCGACACCTGCTCCGGTGAAGTCCAGGAGCTGGACGGCCAGACCGTGAAGCGCTGGATGGTCTCCTTCACCGCCCCTGCCCCCGGCACCTATACCTACACCCTCACCGACGGCACCAACGAACGCACCATCCCCGTGACGGTGGACTGATATCCCAAAATAACAAAAGACGGGAGTGTTGCAAAATGATGCAACACTCCCTTTTGATATCGTATGACGGACTGCGGCGTAGGGGCGACCATCGGTCGTCCGCCTCTGATCCGACCGGATCAGAGGCATTTTCGTCAAACAGGCTGTATTTCGCCTTCGGCGATGTGCTCATGCGATGCATGAGCACCGGACGAGCGATGCTCGCCCCTACGTTGTCGCATGATGCAACACGCCCGTTTATTCCATATGTCTCAAATGCCGGGGTCGAAGCTGGGCATCAGCTGGAGCTTGAAGAGGTTCGCCGCATGCTTGCGGTCGATCAGGGCCTTCTTCTCAGGATCTTCGATCACGCCGGTGCGGATATACACATCCAGCTCCGCATAGGTGAAGCCCAGATTCTCTTCGTCGGTCTTGCCGCACAGGCCGTCGATGGGGGTCTTGTCCACCAGCACATCCGGCAGACCCAGCACCCGTCCGATCTCCTTCAGCTCCGTCACCGTCAGATGGGACATGGGAGAGAAGTCACCGGCGGCGTCACCGTAACGGGTGGAGTAGCCCACCCAATCCTCGGACAGGTTGCAGGTGTTCACCACACGGCCGTTGAGAGACTGGCTGATGGCGTACAGGGTGGACATCCGGATCCGGGGCGGCAGATTGATCCGGGACTGGGCAGACAGCTCCAGATCCTCCGGGAACGCCTTCAGGATGGCATCCACCGTATCCTTGATGTTGACCTCATAATGACGGATCCCCAGATGCTCCACCAGCAGATACGCCATGTCGATGTCATGCTGGACGCCCTGAGGCATCAGCACGCCGATCACCCGGTCCTTGCCCAATGCCTCCACGCACAGAGCGGCGGCGATGGAGCTGTCCTTACCACCGGAGATGCCCACCACAGCATTACAGCCGGGACCGTTGGTCTCGAAGAAATCCCGGATCCACTGGACGCAAGCGTCCTTCACTTTTTTCGCATCGAACATGATCATGTCCTCCTGTCAGTTCTTGATGATATCGATCTGGCACATGGCCATGGTGGTCAGCGCCGCCTCATGGGTGGCCGGGGTCACACCGGCACAGCAGCTCGCATCCACCGAGACCACAGCCTCCGGGAAGGTGGCCTTGATGATCAGGGCATTGGAGACCACACAGATATCGGTGCAAAGACCGATCAGCTCCACCGCCTGAAGATCCTCTTCCTGCCAATGGGGCCAGCCAAAATCCGGCTTGTCGATGATCTTACACCCTTCCACATACAACCCCTCGGCGATCTGCCAGCCCTCGGTCCCCCTGATGCAGTGGGGCACCGGCAGCTTCCTCCCTTCGGGGGTCCGGAGATAGTCTTCCCCATGGGTGTCACGGGTATAGATGATCTCCCAGCCCTCTTCCAGACAACGGCGGATCTTCTCTTTGACCCGTGGAACGATCCTCACCGCCTCCGGGGTCCCCAAAGCCATGTGGATGAAATCATTCTGCATATCCACCACGATCAGCGTTTTCTTCATACGGACCATCTCCTTTTCCTGCCTTGGTTATATCAGTTCTGTCCCCGGATGTCAAGCCCGACCCCATCGAGCCTCCACCCTATAGCCTATCATGCGACGCACTTCTAAAAACGCGGTGACCCGCCCCTACCATCACGCACTGTACCCGTAGGGCGGGGGCTCGCCCCCGCCGGTGTTTTCGCTTCGGGCGAAAACACATCGCCCGCTTTGCGGGCGATGGCTCCCTCCGGCCTACGGGTGCAACAAAGGACCGCAAGATCGCTTTTGTGGTTGCGTGATAGACAGTAGGGGCGGGTCATCGACCCGCCCTTCCCGTATCCGAAGGATACGGGGACCTGCGATGCATCTGCGCACCCCTCCGGGGCGCGAAGGGCGGCTCGATGAGCCGCCCCTACGAAAAAGGAGCCGCACCGTTGCCGGTGCGGCCCCTTTTTTCAGGAATTGAAGACGTTCTGCCCGTTCACAGGCACATGGTAGCAGTAGCCGTTGAAGACGCCGCTGTCCACGATCATGCCATAACGCCGACAGCCTGCCACTTCGCTGGTGAACACCTTATAGCCACCGAAGTCCACGTAGCAGTTGCCCTGAGACTTGGTGTCGGTGTCGAACTCACAGCTCCCCGCGATGGTGGTGCACAGCCGGAAGCTGTCGAACAGGATCTCAGGTTTTCCGTATTCTTTTTTCATACC
>JAFNXT010000105.1 GCA_017378975.1 Oscillospiraceae bacterium | reverse complement strand
GCGGATGCCAAGAGCGGCTTCGATGACAGCGACTCCAGCCGTCTGGGCGCTTACCAGAGCCTGAGCTTCACTACCCCGGAGGGGCAGGAACAGCCCTTCTTCACCACCGCTTCCTACTACGGTTTCCAGGTCCGGGACTGTATCTCCACCGGGGACCTGTCCGTGGACCGGATCGGAGACTTCCTGATGCCGGAGGGGGCTACGGCCCACAGGACCGTCACTTGGGTGGAGTCCCATGACAACTACTGCAACAACGCTTCCTATCTCCAGTTGGATGACCGGCAGGTGATCCAGGCATGGGCGGTGGTGGCGGCACGGGCAGGGGGTACGCCCCTGTTCTACTCCCGGCCCATGGGGGCCTCCGCTACGGATCCCTGGGGCAACGATGTGATCGGTCCTGCCGGAAGCAATATGTACAAGGATCCTCAGGTGGTGGCGGTGAACTTCTTCGCCAACGAGATGGGCGATGATGTGCCGGAATATTTGCAAAACCCCATGGGGGATACCTCCCTTCTGATGATCGAACGGGGCAACGAAGGCTTCGCCGGTTGTGTGATCGTCAATACCGGTGACGAGGACCGGGTGCTGACGGATGTGCCGGTGGCGGCCATGGCGGACGGGACCTATACGGACGCGGTCTTCGGCGGAAGCTTCACCGTATCCGGCGGCAAGCTGTCGGGCACCGTGAAGGCAGGGAAGGTGGCGGTGGTCTACCGCTCCCGGCTGGATGCCGCTGACCGGGTGAGCTTCAAGGCCGCTGTGGAGCTGGATCAGGCCACACAGGACTTTTTGACCGACAGCATCCGGACCACGATCCTCGTCCGCAACTGTGCCAGCGCCGTGTATCAGATCGACGGTGGCGCTCAGATCCCCTGTGTCAACGGCACGGTCCTGACCTTTGGTGCGGATATGGAAAAAGACCGGGCGGTGACGGTGAAGGTCACGGGCTTCGATGCCGGTGGCGCTGTGGTGGCGGAAACGGAAGCCACCTATACCAAACGGGTGGCCCACGGCCAGACCGTGGCCTATTTCGACGGCAGAGCTTATCCCGATTGGGACGATATCTTCGTGTATGTGTACTCCAATGATGGCAATAACGGCGGCTGGCCCGGTGTCCGGCCTGAAAAACTGGACAATGGGCTGTACCGCTACGTCCTGCCCTATGCGCTGGAGTCGGCTTCCGGGATCCATGTCATGTGGACCAACAACGGCACCAAGACGGAAGGGAAGCAGGAGCTGCCCATGGAGCCAAGGACCTCCATGATCTATAAGGCCGACCGGACCTGGGTGGCCTATGACGGTACGTTGGCGGGGCTCTCCCTGTCCCGGCCCGGCGGCGTGTTCCGGGAGGATCTGACCGTGACGGTGACGGCGGTGGATCTGGTGAAGGTCAGTTACACGCTGGCAGAAGCCGCGCCCGTGCCCTGTAAGGATGGTGACAAGATCCGGATCCCCATCTCTACCATGGAGCCGGGGCAGACCGTCGTCCTGACGCTGACCGGTGAGGATGCCGCGGGCAAGGTCTATACCGCCCGGGAGGAATACGGCCGTTCCACCCAGACCGGCGACACGGCGGTCTATCTGGAAGGGGCGTTGTACCCCGACTGGACAGCCCCTTATGTGTACTTCTGGGCCAACGGCGTGGCGGAGTTCGCCCCTTGGCCCGGAGTCGCCATGACGGAAAAGGACGGCATCTGGGGCGTGGTACTGCCGCCGGAGCTGGATGGCAAGACCATGAACGTGATCTTCAGCAACAGCGGCGCCAGTCAGCATCCCGATGTCCAGTCTCAGCCCGGGACTTCCATGCTCCTGACGGCGCAGGGACAATGGGTGCCCTACACACCGCCGACGGAGCCGACGGAGCCCACGGAGACGGAGCCCACGGGAACGGAGCCGGAGGAGACCCCGGCCCCCACTGGGGCTCCCACGGTGCCTGCGACACCGGAGGATCCCGGGACCCTGTGGCCGGTGCTGATCGGTGTGCCGGTGATCGCTTTGGTGGCGGTGGCAGTGATCCTCCTGCGCCGGAAGCGTGGATGAAGATGACGCTAAAGGGACGTGTTGCAAAACCTATGGTTTTGCAACACGTCCCTTCGTTTTTGGGGTGAGTTGGAGGCTTTGTGGTGGACGGATCCGTCGGCATTGACATATTTGATCATCGCATATATAAAATTATCAGCGATTTGCTCAAAATCAGGAAAAGAGGATCTGTTATGGAACGAGTGAAGAGGCGAGTGGCGCTGGTACTGGTGATGGCGATGCTGCTGTCTGTGGTGCCGGTGTTCTCCGGCGCTCCTGTGCAGGCACAGACGCTGGGAAAGAACGATATGGAAGACGGTTTCCTTGTCTCGGAGATGGTGGGAGACGG
>JAFNXT010000104.1 GCA_017378975.1 Oscillospiraceae bacterium | reverse complement strand
CTTTGCCCTCCTCGCGAAGACATGGTTTTTTGACACGCTGGGCTCCCTCTGCGACTCGCTAAGAGCCGGCTTCGCCGGTTGCTCGCTTGCATAGCGCCTGCGGGCGCTTATGATGAGGGAGCTGTCGCCAGAGGCGACTGAGGGAGAGATGTCTCCCGGGATATCGACTATGGTGCCTTCATATCCCCGTTGGCAGGCCCGTCCAGCCAGCCCCCGTCTTCATCGAACCGGGACCCGTGGCATGGACAGTCCCAGGACCGCTCCGCCTTGTTCCATCGGAGGGCACAGCCCAAATGGGGGCACCGTGGCCGGGTCAGCCGAAGGAGCCCGGCCACAGACTCCGCGCCATTGCATATGAGCTGTTTGTGCAGGATGCTCCGTGAAGGCGAGAACAGCGGCGCATAAACGTTCTCCTTCCCCCGGACCAGATCCGTCAGGAGCTTCGCCGCCACCATGGAATTGGTCATGCCCCACTTTTGGAAGCCCGTGGCCACATACAGCCCCGGCGTGGACCTGCTGTACCGGCCGATATAGGGCATCCCGTCCAGCGTCATACAGTCCTGCGTCGCCCACCGTGCCACGATCCTCGCCTGTGGGAAATACCGCTTCGCCACCGCCTCCGGCAGGTCCCAGCCCAGCCCTCGCCTCCCTGTCCGATGTCCGCCACCGCCCAGCAACAGCCACTTCCCGGCCTGCCGGACCGACAGACCGTCCTCTGCGAAGTCCAGATACATCCCTTCTGTCTTCGGAGCGCCTTCCAGCGCGATCACATAGGACCTCCGCTGATACTGCTTCAAAAAATAGGCCCCATGCTTGTTCAGGATCGGGAAATGGGTGGCGATCACGGTCTTCTTCGCCGTGACAGTCCCCCCGGAGGTCCGGACCTCCTGCCCGGCGAAGGATAAGGCTCTGGTATTTTCAAAGATCCTCAGCTCCTTTGCCAAACAGGCCGCCAGCTTCAAGGGATGGAACTGGGCCTGATTCGAAAAACACACCGCCCCCGTCACCGGGAAGGGCAACGGAAGCTCCTTCTCCCACCGGGCAGGGATCCCCAGCCGCTCACAGGCCGCCAGCTCCGCCTCCAGCGCCCCGGTCTCCCCGGTGGAATAGACGTAACTGCGCTGGGGCTCGAACCCGAAGTCGAAGACCTCCGCCAGCTCCCGATATGCCCCCAGCCCATCCTCCTGGGCCTGCCAATAGGCCCTCGCCTTCTCCGGTCCGAACCGTTCCAGAAGCGTCCCATAGATCAGCCCGTGCTGAGAAGTGGCCTTCGCCGTGGTCCTGCCACTGGCCCCCTGCATGAGCCGCCCCTGCTCGATCAACACGCAGTCGATCCCGGCCCGGGTCATCTCCCACGCGCACAAGATCCCAGCCAGACCGCCGCCAACGATCAGCACATCGGTCCGGATATCCTTGTCCAACTCCGGATACCGGGGCATCCGGATATCCGCCTCCCAAATCGTCTCCATTGCATCATCTCCCATGACCAGTATGCGCCATTACCGCCACTATGATCAGATCCACCCCTCATACTCACCGCACCAACACCATATTCTTCGTGATCTGACTGAAAATATGCATCTATTTCCTCTTTTGACGATTTACATATCCTCTTTGAAATGCTACAATCATTCATGTAAACAAAAAAAGGAAAGAGGTCCCACTATGAAGAAGACTTACAGACTGTCTGAAAAAGCCTTCCAACTGGACGGAAAGATGCCTCTGTCCCAGGCGATCCCCCTGGGTCTGCAGCACGTTCTGGCCATGTTCGTCGGCAACCTGACCCCCCTGCTGATCATCACCGGCACCTGCGGGATCGCCAGCGGCGAGTTCGCGTCGCTGCAGCTGCATCTTCTGCAGAACGCCATGCTGGTCGCGGGTCTGGTCACTCTGGTCCAGCTGTTCTCCATCGGCCCCATCGGCGGCAATGTCCCCATCGTCATGGGCACTTCCTCCGGCTTCCTCGGTGTTTTCAACTCCGTCGCGGCGACCATGGGCGGCGGCGTGATCGCCTACGGTGCCATCATGGGCGCGTCCATCATCGGCGGTTTGTTCGAAGGTGTCCTTGGCTTCTTCCTGAAACCTCTGCGCAAATTCTTCCCCGCTGTGGTCACCGGCACCGTCGTCATGTCCATCGGCCTGAGCCTGATCTCTGTCGGCATCAACTCCTTCGGCGGTGGCAACGCCGCTAAGGACTTTGGTTCCATCGAGAACCTGTTGCTGGCGGTCTTCGTGTTGGTCATGATCCTGTTCTTCAAGCACGGCACCAAGGGCTTCACCAGCTCCTCTTCCATCCTGCTGGGCATCGCCTGCGGTTATCTGGCCGCCTTCATCATGGGCCTCGTCCTGCCCACCACCGGCGTCACCGCTGACGGTGTGGAGTACACCAAGGCATGGGTCCTGAACTGGGACAAGGTCGCAAAGGCCGCCTGGTTCGAGATCCCCAAGATTCTGCCCGTGAAGCCCGTCTTCGATCTGCGTGCGATTCTGCCCGTTATGATCATGTTCATCGTTACCGCAGTGGAAACTGTCGGTGATATCTCCGGTGTTATGGAAGGCGGCCTGGGCCGTGAGGCTACGGACAAGGAGCTCTCCGGCGGCGTCATCTGCGACGGCATCGGCTCCTCCTTCGCCGCCCTGTTCGGCGTCCTGCCCAACACCTCCTTCAGCCAGAACGTGGGTCTGGTGGCCATGACCAAGGT
>JAFNXT010000103.1 GCA_017378975.1 Oscillospiraceae bacterium | reverse complement strand
CTTTGCCCTGTCGGTCAGTCAGACGCTTGCACAGGCATTGATGGCGAACCGTCTGGCCTATCTCGGCTCTGTGTTCCTCCCTCTGTCCATCCTGATGATCATCCTTCGTACAAGTGATCTGTGTTATCCCAAATGGCTCCCCGGTTGCTTGATCGCACTCGACCTGATGATCTTCCTTCTGCCAGCCAGCGGTGGGATCCTGGACATCTATTATCAGGAGGTATGGATCGAGAGCATCGGCGGTACCACCGTATTGCAAAAGACCTACGGACCTCTGCATATCGTCTATCTTTTCTTCCTGCTGATCTACTTCAGCGCCATGGTCGGCTCCATCATCTATGTCATCTCCAGGAAGAAATTGGACTCAGTATCTCATATGACCGTCCTGGCCATGGCCGCGCTTCTAAACATCGGTGTCTGGTTCATGGAGCAACTGGTACATACCAATTTTGAGTTGCTGGCTGTATCGTATATCATCAGCGAACTGTTCCTGCTGAGTCTGGACATGATGATCCGGCAATCGATATCCGCCCTGCCCCAGCCACCGGTCCCTGTCGCTGGACCAACGGTCACCGGAACGCAGGAAGACAGCCAGGAACTGTTCCGGTATTTCCAGACGCAACTGACGACCTTGACCCACACAGAGCGGTTGGTATATGACCTTCTGGCAGAAGGCCGCTCCACCCGTGATATCCTTGAGCAACTGGGCATCAAGGAAAATACGCTGAAATACCATAATAAAAACATTTTCAGCAAACTGGGCGTTTCCTCCCGAAAGGAACTTCGCCATATCGCGTCACAACTACCAAAAGAATGAACGATGATGCCCCGGCCGAAGCCGGGGCATCATCGCTTTGTCACGAAAAGGACGGCCCACTTTCGGTGGGCCGTCCGCGTCATCCATGTTGCGAGCGAATGGCACGCTCCTTCTCATCCCTCGTCATCGCCTTGATCTGAAGCTCACGCTTCAGAGCTTCAGAATGGGTGCCGCATTCCTCAGAATACACCAATTCCAGCGGTCCCCTGCCCCGGGTGTATTTCGCGCCCTTCCCTGCCCTGTGAGTCTCCAGTCGGGCCTCCACGTCCGTGGTGATGCCGGTATACAGAGTACCGTCACCGCAACGCAGGATATACAGCTTCCAGCTCTTGTCCATCTCAGCGCTTCCTTTTCGCCAGAGCTCCGAACCGCCCCAGAAGCACGTCCAGCATGAACAGGGTCACGTTCCCAAGGATCAGGGTGATCACCGTGATGACCGTACCGGCTTCCTGGAGATCCTCCGCGACGCTCTGGAGACCCAACACCCAGATCAGCAGACCGTACATCAGGAAGATCAGAACGTTGAACAGCACCAACTTCCACAGGAACGAAGGTCTGCGCCGGTCGAACCAGGGCTTCACGATCGGATAGTATCCAAAGAAAACGAACACAGTACAAGCTTCCTTATCCGGTACCAACAGCAACGACAGCACCGCCACCGCCACATACCAGACCCATGCCAGCTTCCGCCCGACCATCGTCAGCACGAAGGACAGTACCATCATACAAAGCATAGGGCAAACGAAAGTAGCGATCGGGATCAATGTCCCAAGGAACATGACGGTCACCGCCAGCGCCGCCATCACGCCACACAGGGCGATCTCTCTCCCGGCTCTTCGTCTCATGCGTTGTTCTTCAGCAGACCGTACTTGATGTCCCACAGCTTCTGAGACAGGTCCACATAGTAGGTATGGGGATTATCGAAACGCTTCACCTCGTCCCACAGGCTGTCCACCTGCTCCAGACAGTACCGGCGGACCTCCTGCAGGCTGGGGCACTGATACACCAGCTCACCGCCAAGGAAGATCGGTACTTGCAGCTCCTTGGCCGTGAAATCATAGACGGTCTTGGTCTTCCACGTGGCCTCGGGATCGAAGATCACCATGTCCTGACTGTCATCCACAGTCTCGTCATGCACACACATATAGTCAGCGATCGCCTTGCCCGTATCATTACCGAAGAAGCGGTACAGCTTCTTGTAATGGGGATTGGTGATCTTGCCCACGTTCTCAGAGATCTTGATCTTAGGCTGGACAGTACCATCCTCACGCTCCACAGCCACCAGCTTGTACACGCCGCCGAACACCGGCTCAGACCGGGCAGTGATCAGCCGCTCGCCCACGCCGAACATATCGATCCTGGCCCCCTGCCGAAGCAGATCCTGGATGATATATTCATCCAGAGAATTGGACACAGAGATCTGGCACTCGGTCCAGCCCGCATCGTCCAGCATCTTCCGGGCCTTCTGGCTGAGATATGCCATATCGCCCGAATCCAGCCGGATACCGCACTTGGTGATGCCCAAGGGCTTCAAGACCTCATTGAATGCCCGGATCGCATTGGGCACACCGGACTTGAGGGTGTTGTAGGTATCCACCAGCAATGTCGCGTTGTTGGGATACATCTGGCAATAAGTCTTGAACGCTTCGTACTCCGTGTCGAACATCTGGACCCACGCATGGGCCATGGTACCACCGGCATACACGCCGAAAAGCTGATCGGAGATGGTACAGGCCGTACCGTCACAGCCACCGATATAGGCCGCTCTGGCACCCAGGATCGCAGCGTCCGCTCCCTGTGCCCGACGGGAACCGAATTCCAGCACCGTCCGCCCCTGAGCGGCACGGACCACACGGTTGGCCTTGGTCGCGATCAGGCTCTGATGGTTCACAGACAGCAAAAGGAAGGTCTCGATCAGCTGGGCCTGGATCGCGGGAGCGCGGACCGTCATGATCGGCTCCTTGGGGAACACAGGGGTACCCTCCGGCACTGCCCAGATATCGCCGGTGAACTTGAAGTCGGCCAGATACTGCAAAAACGCTTCGCTGAACAGCTTCCGCCCCCGCAGATACTCGATATCCTCCGGCTCGAACCGAAGCTCCTGGATGTATTCGATCACCTGCTCCAGACCGGCGGCGATGGCGAAACCGCCACCATCGGGACAACGGCGGTAGAACAGATCAAAATAAGTGATCCGCTCCTTGTAGCCATGCTCGAAATAACCATGGGCCATGGTCAGCTCATAGAAATCGCAGAGCATGGTCAGATTGATCTTGTCGTATACCTTCATACAAAGGCACCCTCTTTCGATAAATTTTTATCCATTATACCTCGATCGGGAAAAAATATCAATCCCCTATTCACACCGCTTCCGCAAAGATGCGTACGCATAAGACAACAGATCCCTTATTGACTTGAGCGGAGGATCGGAGTATAGTTAGAGAAAAACAAGGAGGATATGTCTTATGGATATCACGATCGGTATGAAGGGTGAGGCCACAACTTTGGTCGAAAAGGAAGACACTGCCGCCATGGTGGGCTCCGGCTCTCTTCTGGTCTACGCCACCCCCTGCATGGTAGCACTGATGGAAGGTGCCGCCTGTGAAGCCATCGCCCCCGCGCTTTCTGCTGATACCACCTCCGTGGGCACCGCGCTGGAGATCTCCCACATCTCCGCCACCCCCGTGGGGCTGGAGGTCCGGGCCGAAGCTGAGGTCACGGCGGTGGAAGGTAAGATCATCACCTTCAAGGTCACAGCCTACGATGAAGCGGGTCTGATCGGCGAAGGCACCCACAAGCGGTGTGTCATCAACACCCAGCGTTTTCTGGACAAGACCTACACTAAGCTTTGAAGAAAGACCGGAGCATCCTTTCGGATGCTCCGGTCATTTTTTACTCATGGGAGAACAGCTTCTCCAGGAACGCGTCCTTCACAGGATCAGCGATCGGCTCGTCACCGATCTCAGAGGCCATCCTCCGCTCCCAGTGCCGATAAGCCGAACGGGACTGAGCCAGGATCAGCAGGACACAGGTCCCGTAGCTGACCAGCCAATACAGCAGGCCGCACAAAGAGGAGAGCCAGTCGATGCCATCGAACGTGAACAGGCATCCGATCAGCACCGTAGCCGCGGGGAGCCAAGCCATCCAGAAATGACGATGCTTGATCAGCTCCCAGACCAGCACAAGCACACCGGGCACGATCAAACCGTACAAACTATAGGCTCCTAACCACCAGATATATTCCAAATAATAAAACGCGACACCAAATACCAGCGTCATGATCACAAGAGACGGGATCTTGAAGATCCATCGGTCCGTGATCTCGATATTTTCCTTGTTGATATCAGCCATGATCATCTTCCTTGAATGTATTATTATAAATATAACACATCTCAATAGAAATATCAAGACAGATCATGGTATAACCAAAAATTACAATCAAGTCCCAGATCAGAGCTCTCTGCGCCCTTCCAACGCTCTGGAAAGTGTCACTTCGTCGGCATATTCCAACTGGCTGCCCACCGGGATGCCGTAGGCCAGCCGGGTCACCCTGATCTCCATAGGCCGCAGGAGCCGACAGATATACATGGCAGTCGCCTCTCCTTCGGTATCGGGGTTGGTCGCCATGATCACTTCCCGGATCTGGCCTTTGGAAACTCTGCCGAGCAGTTCCCGGATCTTGATATCATCCTGAGAAACATGGTTCAACGGAGAGATCACACCGTGAAGCACATGATACACGCCGTTGAATTCCCGGCTGCGCTCCATCGCGATCACGTCCTTGGGCTCCGCCACCACGCAGACCGTGGAATGATCCCGCATATCATCCTCGCAGATGGGACAGACCTCCCGGTCCGTCAGGTTCTGGCAGACAGGACAGCAATGGACCTCGCGCTTGGCGGCCAGGATCGCATCAGCAAAACGCTCCGCGTCCTCCAGAGGGAGCTCCAGCACATGGAACGCCAACCGCTGAGCCGTCTTACCACCGATGCCGGGGAGCCGGGCGAACTGATCGACAAGGGACTGGAGCGCGGCAGGAAAATACTGCATGATGCCTCCTTAGAACAGGCCGCCCAGATTCATACCGCCGGTGAGTCGGGACATGCTCTGGGCCGCATCATTGTCGGCCGCACGCATGGCCTCGTTGACAGCGGCGATCACCATATCCTGCAGCATCTCCACATCCTCGGGATCCACCGCCTCAGGATCGATGGTCAGGGCGACCACCTCATGCTTACCGTTGACCGTGGCTTCCACCACGCCACCGCCAGCCTTGGCAGAGTAAGTCTTGTTCTCCTGCTCCTCCTGCATCCGCATCATGTCCTCACGGAGCTTCTGCGCCTGCTTCATCATCTGCATCTGGTTCATGCCACCGGGCATGCCACGAAATCCACCTTTCGCCATTGTCTACACACTCCATTTTTGTTATTCGTTGATCTTTATGATATCAGAGTGCGCCCTGCCGAAGCTGAGCAACTGCTCCAATTTCTCATTATTGACCGGTTTTTCCGTCCGGTCCACAGCCTTGGCGGTCACAGGCCGTCCAAGGATCGCCGAAGCCTTCCTTGCCACCAGTTCCAGGATCGTCGGCTTGTCCACCAGTTCCTTGGTGAAGGCATTGGCGCACCACAAGAGCACCGTATCCCCTCTCAACTCTCCCTGCACCGGCGCATTGGGAGTCGGCGCGAAGAATCCGGTCACCGGCGGACGAAGCTCCTTCCGCGCGGCCGTGGCAACATCCGTCCAGAAACCCACCGGAGCCGGTGTGGCAGGGACAGCCGGGGCCTCCTGCGGCATCCTTTCTTCTGTCTGCACCGGCGCAGGCTCCGTCGACTGGACGGAAGGCTCCGTCCGCACCGGTGCCGCCTGTGCCACAGACACGAAAGCACCGCTTTTGATCTGTTCCTCCAGCCGTCCGATCCGGGCATTGATGCTCTCCATATCCATGGAAAGCTCCGGCTGACACAAGGACAGGATGCAAAGCTCCGCATCCAAACGGCGGCTGGCACTACGGGTGAAGCCGGACATGGTCTGCTGGACCACACCGACGATGCGGACCAATTCTCCGGCAGAGACACGTTTGGCAAGGTCCCCAGCCTCCCGGTCCGTAGAAACACCGGAAAGCATCGTCACCGCCGCATCGGGAGCGGTCTTGATCACCATCAGGTCCCGGGCAAGACAGGCCAGCTCATCGAGCATGGCTCCCAGATCCTTCCCATCGGCATACAGCCGGTCGAACAGAGCCAAGGCTTTGCTGCTGTCACGGGACAGGATATAGCTCATGAGCTCGGCACAGCTTCGCTCCCCGGCGATCCCAAGGCAACGATACACCTGCTCCGCCGTCAGATCACCCACCGTGGCGGAGGCGCACTGATCGAGCAGGCTCAAGCCGTCACGCATACCGCCGTCAGCGAGCCTTGCCAACACTCTGGCGGCATCATCCTCCAGCTCGATCTTCTCCTGATATGCCACATACTGCAGTCTGGCGGCGATATCCTCCTGAGACAACCGCCGGAAGGAGAACCTCTGACACCGGGACAGGATCGTAGCCGGCACCTTATGGAGCTCCGTGGTGGCAAGGATGAACAGCAGATGCTCCGGTGGCTCCTCGATGATCTTCAGGAGCGCATTGAAGGCAGAGAGCGAGAGCATATGCACCTCATCGATGATATACACTCTCATCTTCACCTGAGAAGGCGAATAGACCGCGTCATCCCGAAGATCACGGACGTTGTCCACGCCGTTATTGGAAGCGGCATCGATCTCCAAAACATCCATACAGGAACCGGAATCGATGGCCTGACAGGCGGCACAGCGATTACAGGGATTGCCGTCCTGCAGATCAAGACAGTTGACCGCCTTGGCCAGGATCTTGGCACAGCTGGTCTTACCGGTACCACGGGAACCTGTGAACAGGTACGCATGGCTCAAATGTCCGGTCTGGAGCTGCGTCTTCAACGTTTGCGTCACAGCCATCTGGCCGGACACATCATCGAAGGTCTGGGGCCGATATTTCCGATATAATGCCTGATACAACCTGTCCACTCCTTTCAAAATGTATAACGAGACCGGCTCATAACAAGATCGCACACCCACATTTGTATAAGCAGAATATCCGTAACCCGAGCTCGAAAGCTCAAAATCGGCAACCTCGCGGCACACGGGAAGATCCGCTTAAGGCTGCTTGGTTCCCCACCTGACCTGGTTCACGGGATCCCGTTGCGCAAGACCAACTTCTCAACACCCCTTGCACGGGTCAGACAATATTCATACTCATCCGGGTGTGGGAATTCATCCCTGCTGTAGCGGATTGCAGGTACAGGGCACCGCTATCTCCCCGACTAGTGCGACCTTGTTATAAGCCGGT
>JAFNXT010000102.1 GCA_017378975.1 Oscillospiraceae bacterium | reverse complement strand
TACAAACAGCGTATGGAGAAGGGCCTGAGCTTCCTGGAATTCAACTACATGATCATGCAGTCCTACGACTTCTACCATCTGTACCAGAATTTCGGCTGTAATATGCAGTTCGGCGGTAACGACCAGTGGAGCAATATGCTGGGCGGCACCGAGCTGATCCGCCGGAAGCTGGGCAAGGATGCCCACGCCATGACCATCACCCTGCTGCTGAACTCTGAAGGCAAGAAGATGGGCAAGACCGCCAAGGGTGCCGTGTGGCTGGACCCCAACAAGACCACTCCCTTCGAGTTCTACCAGTACTGGCGGAACGTGGAGGATTCCGATGTCCTCAAGTGCATCCGGATGCTGACCTTCCTGCCTTTGGAGCAGATCAACGAGATGGACTCCTGGAAGGACGCTCAGCTCAACACCGCCAAGGAGATCCTGGCCTACGAGCTGACCAAGCTGGTCCATGGTCAGGAAGAAGCTGACAAAGCTCAGGCCGCCGCCAAGGCCCTGTTCGCCGGCGGTGGTGACGATGCCAACATGCCCACCACCGAGATCGGTGCTGACAAGTTGGTGGATGGCAAGATCGGCATCCTGAACCTGATGGTCACCTGCGGCCTGGCTCCCTCCAACAAGCAGGCCCGTCAGCTGGTGGAGCAGGGCGGCGTTCTGGTCAACGACGAGAAGGTGCCCAACGCCCAGTATGCTGTCACCGAAGAGATGCTGAAGGACGGTGTCAAGATCCGTAAGGGCAAGAAGGTCTTCCACAAGGCAGTCCTCGCCTGAACCCTGATATCAAAACAGGCTGGTCCCTGACGGGGCCAGCCTGTTTTATACTTCAGCGTTTGTTCTTCTTGTAAATGATGTTCAGCCCCTTCAGCAGCAGATCCTTCTCAAGGATGATATGATGCTTGCAAAGAGGTGTGATGAACTGGGCCATACCACCGGTGGCGATCAACGTGGAACTGTGCCCCAGCTCCTCCCCTATCCGGTCCACGATGCCGTCGATCATGGCGGCCGTTCCGTACATCATACCGCTTCTCATACAATCCACGGTATTTTTCCCGACCACATGGGACGGGCGGTCAAGACTGATGCCGGGGAGCTGTGCCGCCCGGCTGGTCAGTGCGTCCAAAGAAAGCTTGACGCCGGGGAAGATCACACCACCCATATAAACATTGTCCGGTTCCACTACTTCGATCGTGGTGGCAGTGCCCATATCCATCAGGATCAGGGGTGCCGGGTACTCCGCAAGGGCCGCCACCGCGATCACGATCCGGTCGCTTCCCACTTGGGACGGCACATCCACATGGATATCCAGCCCCGTTTTGACGCCGGGACCCACTACCATGGGCTGTTTCCCGATCACCTTGATCACACCGGTACGAACAGAGTTGAACACCGGCGGTACCACAGAAGAGATGATACAATCCGAAATATCTGACCGCTGGATACCAAAGGCCTCCAGCATATTCTTGATCTCCACGCCGTATTGGTCCGATGTCCGTATCACATCCGTCGCGATCCGGGCCTTGAACCTGATCTCGTCATCCTCGATACAACCGATGACGATATTGGTATTACCGATATCGATAGCAAGAAGCATATCTGTTTCCTCCTCACTTTTTACGAAGCCGCTCCATGAACCGAAGCAAGACTTTTCCGATCACCGTCACCAGCACCGCCGCCGCGACCGCTTCCGGGATGCCGGAGGCTGTAACAGTACCCATCACAAGACCAAAGACCGCACCGAGCGCCACATTTTTAGCTTCGGCATATTGCTGAGCCAACAGCAGATAAATGCTACCCATGACAAGTAACGTATGGATGATCGTAGCCACAGAGGCAGTCACAGGGATCGAGATATACTCATTCCAGCGGAGCTTTTTCAAAAGCATCCATATCCATCCGGCGGTCGCTCCGAAAACAGTCCTGCATCCCACAGCGATCCAAATGCTCTTGAACACACCCACGACCCCTTCATTGGACATGAAGGGAGAGAAAGCGAAGGACAGAAGTCCCGGCGTGATCGTATTGGCCCATACTGAACACAGCCCAAAGACCGCTCCTAAAACCGCTCCTGCCTTGGG
>JAFNXT010000101.1 GCA_017378975.1 Oscillospiraceae bacterium | reverse complement strand
GTGAATGTACCATGTCTGAAGGGTTTTCGACAGTCTCGGCGGGGGCATGCCCCCGCCCAACAAACACGTTGTACGTGTTAAACGGTGCCGTTGCGGTTTGCAACGGCACCGTTTTGGTGTTATTACAGCAGGGAGATCACTGCGTCGGCGTATTCCTGGCAGGTGGCGCAGGAGCCGTCGGATCTGACGGTCAGGGGGCAGGCGGCCATGGCATCCTCCAGCTGCTGGGCCTTGTCCGCACGGCAGATGTGGCGCAGGAGCAGGGCGGCGGCCTTCAGGATGGAGTCGGGGTTGGCGTAGTGGCCCATGCCACGCTCGATCATACGGGGGGCGGAGCCGTGGATCGCCTCGAACATGGCGTACTTGTCGCCGATGTTGGCGCTTCCCGCGGTGCCCACGCCGCCCTGGATCTGGGCAGCTTCGTCGGTGATGATGTCGCCGTAGAGGTTGGGGAGCAGGATCACCTGGAACTTCTCACGAAGGCCTTCCTTGATGAGGTTGGCGGTCATGATATCGATGTAGTAGTCTTCCACGGTGATACCGGGGTAATCGGCGGCGATCTCGTGGGCGATGGCGGTGAATTTGCCGTCGGTCTTCTTCATGATGTTGGCCTTGGTGACGATGGAGACGTGGGTCTTGCCGTTGTTCTTGGCATACTCGAAGGCCGCGCGGGCGATCCGGCGGGTGCCCAGATCCGTGGTCACCTTGAAGTCCACGGCCATGCCGGGGAGCTCCACGCCCTTGGAGCCAAGGACGTATTCGCCCTCGGTGTTCTCACGGTAGAACATCCAGTCGATGCCCTGCTCGGGGATGGACACGGGGCGGCAGTTGGCGTACAGGTCCAGCTCCCGGCGCATGGCCACGTTGGCGGACTCCAGCGTGCCGCCGTGGGGCGTGGTGGTGGGGCCCTTCAGGATCACGTCACAGGCCTTGATCTCGGCCAGCACGTCATCGGGGATCGCCTTGCCCTGTGCCACACGGTTCTCGATGGTCAGGCCCTGGATCTCACGGATCTCGATGGTACCGGCGGCCACCTCGTCAGCCAGCAGCTTTTTCAGCACTCTGGCGGCGTGCTGGGTGATGATCGGGCCGATGCCGTCGCCGTCCACCACGCCGATGATCACCTTTTCCTTGGTGGTGAAGTCGGTCTTGGTGGTATCCATGTTGGCGATACGGGTCTGCTGCTCTTCCAGCAGCTTCTTGAAGGCCTCGCAGGCCTGTTCGATAGTCATTATTGGCCACCCTCCTTGGTGTAGTTCAGCAGGCCGCCGGCCAGCAGGATCGCTCTCTGCCGCTGGGTCAGACTGCAAAGGACATTGAATGTATGACCGGTGGTACGGTCGGTGACGGTGAGCTTGCCGGCCTCCATGCCGGAGACGATGCCGGTGATCTGCAGGTCCGCATCTTGAGACAGCCTGTCGTAGTCGGCAGGATCCTCGAAGGTCATGGGCAGGATGCCGGAGTTGATGAGGTTCGCGATATGGATCCGGGCGAAGCTCTTGGCGATCACGCCACGGATGCCCAGATACATGGGGACCAGAGCGGCGTGCTCACGGGAGGAGCCCTGACCGTAGTTGCTTCCGCCCACGATGATGCCGTCACCGGCGGCTTTGGCACGCTCGGGGAAGGTGGGATCGCAGACCTCGAAGCAGAACTTGCTCAGGTGGGGGATGTTGGAGCGGTAGGGCAGGATCTTGGCACCGGCAGGCATGATGTGGTCGGTGGTGATGTTGTCACCCACCTTCAGCACCAGCTTTGCATCCAGCGTGTCGGAGAAGGCCTTGCTCTTGGGGAACTCCTTGATGTTGGGACCACGGAGGACCTGAGCCTCTGCCGCCTGCTCCGCAGGCACGGGGGCCAGCACGGAGGAGTCGTCGATCTTGAACTTTTCGGGCATTTGGATGCACAGGTCGCCCTCGGTGGTGGTGGGGTCGGTGATGTAGCCGGTGAGGGCGGAGGCCACGGCGGTCTCCGGGGAGACCAAGTAGACCTGACCGTCCTTGGTACCGCTTCTGCCAAGGAAGTTACGGTTGAAGGTACGAAGGCTCACGCCGCCGGAGCTGGGGGAGAAGCCCATGCCGATACAGGGGCCGCAGGCGCACTCCAGCACACGGGCACCGCTGGCAAGGATATCTGCCAGCGCGCCGCACTCGGAGAGCATGGTCAGCACCTGACGGGAGCCGGGGGAGATGGACAGGCTCACGCTGGGGGCGATGGTCTTGCCCTTGAGCATGGCGGCGACCTTCAGCATGTCGCTGAGGGAAGAATTGGTGCAGGAGCCGATGCAGACCTGATCCACCTTCACGGCGGACAGGGTATTGACCTCCACCACGTTGTCGGGGCTGTGGGGGCAGGCGATCATAGGCTTTAGTACACTCAGGTCAATATCAATAATCCGGTCATATTCTGCATCGGAATCACTGGATAGAGGAACGTAGTCCTCTTCACGGCCCTGGGAAGCCAGGAACTGCCGGGTGATTTCGTCAGAGGGGAAGATGGATGTGGTGGCACCAAGCTCAGTGCCCATATTTGTGATGGTTCCGCGTTCGGGAACGGACAGTGTTTTTACACCTTCGCCGCCCCACTCGATAATGGCGCCTACGCCGCCTTTTACGGAGAGAATCCGCAGCAGTTCCAGAGAGACGTCCTTGGCAGTGACATAGGGAT
>JAFNXT010000100.1 GCA_017378975.1 Oscillospiraceae bacterium | reverse complement strand
GGCCGGAGTGACAGCGCCGATGGGCAAACCGATGGGCGCAAAAATGCTGCTGATTTTTTCCTGGGAGAAACCTGCGTTCTTCAGGTTTTCCATGGTGGAAGCCACCTTTTTGCGGCTGCCGATCATACCGAGATAACGGTATCGGGTAGGCAGGATGGTTTTGACACATTGCAGATCTGCCTTGTGATCCGGTGTCACCACCACATAGCAGGCATCCGGCTCCAGATAGCTGCCTAAGTTCTCGTAGGTATCGCAGATCAAACGATCAGCGGTAGGGAACCGCTCCCGTGTGACCGCGTCTGGCCGGTCATCTATCACTGTGACGGAAAGATCCAGCCGGTGGGCAAAGGCCGCCACTTCCCTGGATACATGACCGCCGCCGCAGAGGATGAGCGTGGGCTGAGGACAGAACCATTCTTTGCGGATCACAGAAACATCCTGCTCATGGGCCAGCAAGGATGCGATCGAGCGCTGATAGAGGGAACCGTCATGCCGGGGACTTACCCTGATCTTGGCTTGGGGATAAGCCGCTCTGAGAGGATCCAGATAACCTTCTTTGACCAGCTTCTGTATATGCTCCGGCGTAATGACCGTATCATCCCCGATCCCGAGGCATTCCTTCACCAGTTCCAGTCTGTGGCAGACATCCTTGGCCTTTTGACCGATGGCATTGAGACCGCAGACCACATAGATCTCGTCGGTATTTTCCGGGATCACCGGCTCCGTTGCGTTGGGGTATTTCAGCGGCAGCATGCGCGATCCGTCCGCTTCCACGAGCACCACATCCGCATGGCTTCGGACTGCTTCGAAAGTTTCCTGCGGCAGCGCTTTCAGCTTTACGCCGTCCGGGATACCTGCCATAACGAGGCCGGTCTCCTCCAGGGCGCGGATGATGGTAGATGCGTCATCTGTCAGCAGTGTATCTTCCTCCACGAACATGTGGGTGGAAGGGGTGATCAGCACAGTTTTCCCTTCTGCGCGGTACTGCGCTGCCATATTCTTGATCAGGGTGGTCTTTCCGCCGGAACCGACAACGGCGATCATCATAGATCTAGTTCTCTCTTTCTTTGCAGGATCGCTTCCAGAACGCCGCCGGCGATACACCGGGCTTTGTCGGAAATGGTGAAGCAGTTGTTATACTCGTCTGCACGGGGATCGATATCCGCCATTTTGAAGCCCACTTTGACAGGGTATCCGTCCCGGATCAGACCCCTCAGGATACCGTCCAATGTGGCTTTGACGGGAACGGTGCCATCCTCGGTCTCCACGACGGCGATCGTCTCGCCTTTGGAGACCGTATCGGTGATGTTTTTCACGTTACGCACGATCCCTTTGGCGGGACAGTGGATCACCCGGTCCTTGTCGTGCCCTCCGATATTCCCCGGAACGCCTGTATTGGGCGCGGCGTTGCCGGTCCAGAGGACTCTGCCCAGATCGTGGCCCCTCTTGGTCTCGATGACTGCGTCCGTGTCCTGCCCTGCGGTAAAACCGGGGCCAAGGGCCACTGTGATGGGGGCCATATCCCGGTCTGTACCAAGGTTTTTCTTGGCAAGGATCGCGTCTACGACAGCCAGGGGCTTCAGCTCCGCGATGGATCCTCCCGTTGGATCTACCAGTACTGCCAGTTTTCCTTCGCTGAGATACTGCCGGGCCTCCTGTAATGATCCTGCCTTGTAGCAGGTCATGTCCTCCACGGTCTGGCTTCCCTGGTAGACAGCCTCGCAAAAAGCCACATTGCGGCGGATCGCTGAAGGGCTCTCCACTTCCAGGATCAGAACGGGGAAGCCGCTCTTTTTCAGTTTGTAGACCGTTCCGGTGGCAAGGTCGCCACCGCCCCGAACGATGATCAGATCTTTCATAACGCGCTCCGTCAGGGCTTGATGATGGTAGTCGCGCTTTCCATGCGCTCTACGATGTCATACATGTTGGTCACACCGCCAACGGCCAGCTTTTCCTTCAGGCCGTAGAAGTCCAGGCAGGTACCGCAGGTGAGGATGGTCACACCTTCGCTTTCCAGCAGCTTCAGATCCTCCAGGGTATCCGCGCCCTCGCAGGTGAGATGAGCGCCGGTGTTGTAACACAAAATGGTATCGGGCAGCTGATCCTGCTTGGTCAGCGCAAAGACGAAGGCCTTCATAAGGCTGGTGCCGAGCTTGGGATCGCCGGTGCCCATCACATTGGCGGACAGAACTACCAGCATGCCCTTTCTGCGGGTATCCAGGACGCAGGCGACTTCCTCTTCCTTAGGCTCTTCCGC
>JAFNXT010000099.1 GCA_017378975.1 Oscillospiraceae bacterium | reverse complement strand
TGGGTCAGGACTTCATTACAGAAGCAGGCCGCCACGGCCCTGATCTCGCCGGGGATGGCGGCGTATTCATAGGTCAGGTCCGCATGATCGGCCCCTGAATCGATGATGCACAGGGCATGACCGCAGGAAGCGAAGTCGAAGGCCACGGGCTCGATCACAGGGGCATCCTTGTGGAAGAAATCGATGGTGACCAGATTGCCCACGGCAGAGGCGGTCTGGTCCATGAGGCCGCAGGGCTTGCCGAAGAACACGTTCTCGGCATACTGTCCGATCTGGGCCACCTCCGCCTGAGTGACCTTCCGGTCAAAGGACAGATGGTTGATGATCGTGCCGATCAGCACCTCGAAGGCGGCGGAGGAGGACAGTCCACTGCCGGGCAGGACCGTAGACTCACAGTAGGCATCGAAGCCCTCTACCTTACACCCCAACTGGGCGAACCTTGCCGCCACACCACGGATCAGCGCCGGGGTGGTGTTGATCTCAGAAGCCACAGGCTCCAGTTGCCCCAGATCCACGGTGCTCAGGGGATACCCCTTGGACTGGATCCGGATCAGACCGGTGCCGTTTTTGCGGACCGCCGCCACGGTATCCAGATCCACTGCCCCCGCCAGTACCCGACCACGCTGATGGTCGGTGTGGTTGCCGCCGATCTCAGTCCGGCCGGGGGCGGAGAAATACCGCTCCGGCGCACCGCCGAAGGCGGCCAGGAACCCGGCGTCCAGCATCTCTTTCTTTACAGGATCTAATTTGAGAACAGGTGTGACCATGATACATTCCTCCCATGATACATGGGGCTGTAAAAGCGGTGTCTTTGCGAGGAGCGCAGCGACGTGGCAAACCCCCCAAAGTTTAGGAAAAGGTAGTGTTACCGGTCCCGATCACCTTTAGGGGATCGCCACGTCGGCCCTGATAGGGCCTCCTCGCGATGACAGCTCTTTTTACAGCCCCTGTCGTTATCCATTTTTCTGCCAGCCGGCGTAAAGCTCCATATCGGTCCCCACGGTCTCGGTCTGCATATCCCACAGCATATCGCAGGCGGGATCTTTGTACCAGCCTGTGAAGGTGTAGCCCTCCCGGCTGGGGGGCTCCGGCGTATCCAACAGCTCGCCGTACATCTTGTGCTGGGATGCCACGTCCGAACCGCCGTTGGGGTCGAACTCCACAGTATAGCCGGGGGAGAACATCTCGATGGCGAAGACGATCAGGATCACAGCGATGCAGACCCCGATGATGATATCCAGCGACCGGACGGAGATCTTCACATAGCGGTAGAGGCCCCGGAATTTGGGGATCTCTTTTTCTACCGGGGCATCCTTGCGAGGCTCGTCCATCACTTCTTCACCAGATACTTCCGCATATCCAGCGCGCAGGCGCAGAGGATGATCGCGCCCTTGATGATGTACAGGCTGGAGGAGCTGACGCCCAGCATGGTCAGGGCGATGAAGATGATACGCAGGACGAACACGCCCAGAACGATGCCGCTGATCTTACCGGTACCGCCGACGAAGGACACACCGCCGATGACACAGGCCGCGATGGCGTCACACTCGTAGTTGGCGCCGGTGCCCGCGGCGATGGAGCCGGAGCGGAAGCCCTCCACGAAGCCGGAGTAGCCGTACATGGCACCGGCCAGAGTGTGGACCAGCATGGTGGTCAGGAACACGTTGACACCGGAGACCTTGGCGGCCTCACCGTTGGAGCCCACGGCGAACATGTTCTTGCCGAAGGTGGTCTTGTTCCAGATGAACCACATGAGGGCCGTCAGGAACACGGCGTAAAGGGCATACAGGGGGATGGGCGTATTGCCCATCTTGAACATGGTGGTGCCGAGGAAATCACGGTAGATATCGTCCAGACCGCTGATGGGCGCGCCCTTGTTGAACTCGAAGAACCACAGGATGATACCGTAGGTGATGAGCTGGGTGGACAGGGTGACGATGAAGGGATGCAGGTTGAACTTTGCCACGAAGAAGCCGTTGACCAGACCGATGACAGCGCCGATGGCGATGACGGCCAGCAGAGTGACCACCATCCAGAAGGGGGTCACGGCAGGCAGGAAGGACAGCATCTTGTTGGGCAGATCGAAGCGCTGGAGGAACGCGCCGGTGACGGCGGCGGTCAGACCGACGGCACGGCCCGCGGACAGGTCGGTACCGGTCAGGACGATACAGCCGGCGATGCCCAGGGCCATGGGCAGGTAAGCGGCCACCTGCACCAGCAGGTTGCCCAGCGAGGTCATCGACAGGAAGTTGGGACGCTGGACGGCAGTATAGATACAGAACACCAGCATCAAAATGTAAAGCGCATTGTTGAGGATACCATCGGTCCAGAAGCGACGCTTGTCCTTCAGGCCCATGGCATTGTATTCAGCGGCAGTCCGCCTCAAATTCTCGACAGGGTTCGTCATGATCTTTCTCCTCCTCAGACATATTTCGCGGCCAGGGTCATGATCTTCTCCTGGGTGGTATCACGGGCGTCCACTTCGCCGGCCACACGGCCGCCGGACATGACCACGATCCGGTCACACACGCCCAACAGCTCCGGCATCTCGGAGGAGACCATGATGACGGTCTTCCCCTTGTTGGCAAGATCCAGGATCAGTTGATAGATCTCATATTTGGCACCCACGTCGATGCCACGGGTGGGCTCGTCCAGCAACAGCACCTCAGGATCCGTCAGGAGCCAGCGGCCGATGATGACCTTCTGCTGGTTACCGCCGGAGAGGCTCCGGATCTTGGTATCCTGCGAGGGGGTCTTGGTCCGCATGGCATCGATATAATACTGGGTGTCCTTCCGCTGGGACTTTTCGCTCAGATAGATGCCCAGACGTCTGTGCCGCTTCAGGCTGGAGATCACCGTGTTGTCCTTGATGCTCAAAACACCGAAGATACCTGTGGCACGGCGTTCCTCCGTCAGCAGGGCGAAGCCGTTTTTGATCGACTCCTGCGCGTTGCGGTTCCGGCAGGGCTTGCCGCCAAGGAAGATCTTGCCCTCCTTCCGGGTGCGGATACCGAAGATGCTCTCCAGCGTTTCGGTACGGCCGGAGGAATCCAGTCCGGCCAGACCCAGGATCTCGCCCCGGCGTGCCTCGAAGCTCACATCCTTGAGCTGATTGAACATACCGGTGACGCCTTCCACCTTCAGATACACGTCCCCGGGCTTGTTGGTCTTGGGCGGGAACTGGTTGGTCAGCTCACGGCCCACCATCAGCCGGATGATGTCTGCCATCTGGAGATCATCGGCCCGCTCGGTGGCCACCCACTGTCCGTCACGCATGACGGTGATATAGTCAGAGATCCGCTTGATCTCCGCCATCTTGTGGGAGATGTAGATGATACCAACGCCCCGGTCCCGGAGCATGTTGATGATCTCGAACAGGTGCTCCACCTCTTCTTCCGTCAGGGAGGAGGTCGGTTCATCGAAGACGATCACCTTGGAGTTGTAGGAGACGGCCTTGGCGATCTCCACCATCTGACGCTGGGACACCGGCATGGTGGACATGACCCGTCTGGGATCGACCTTGATGCCCAGCTCGTCGAAGATGGCCATGGTATCGTTGTACATCTTCTTCTCATTGACGGCAAAGCCGCCGTAGGTGGGATAGCGGCCCAGCCAGATGTTGTCCATGACGTTGCGCTTGAGAGCCTGGTTCAGCTCCTGATGCACCATGGCCACGCCGTTGTCCAGCGCTTCACGGCTGTTGCGGAAGTTGATCTCTTTCCCTTCCAGATAGATATGACCGCCATCCTTGACGTACATGCCGAACAGGCACTTCATCAAAGTGGACTTGCCTGCACCGTTCTCGCCCATGAGAGCGTGGACGGTGCCACGGTGGACCGTCAGCGAGACCTTGTCCAGTGCTTTGACGCCCGGGAACGTCTTGCTGATGTCCGTCATCTGCAGCAAAACTTCCTGTTGCATATCACATTCCTCCTTGCCTGAAAATACGCCCTTCCAAGGACGATGGGGATCGGTCAATGCCATGTGCCACGGCACTCACCGACGACCACCGAACGGGCCGATGCTGCACCTTCGTAGGGTGGGGGCATGCCCCCACCGCTGGTTTTCGCATTGCGAAAACCAGTTCGCCCACAGGGCGAAAAATACACGCTTCACGCGTCCCTGCCGGGACGCGACGGTGAAGGCATGCCTTCACCCTACATACTTTCTCCGAAAGGGGGAAGGGGCAGCTGCCGCCGTAAGCGACAGCTGCCCGGAGATACTGTTTTCGGAATTATTCGCCAGTGTAGGGAGCGTAGGAGACGTAC
>JAFNXT010000098.1 GCA_017378975.1 Oscillospiraceae bacterium | reverse complement strand
GGGGTCAGGATGGCGACGCCGTAGGGGGCCATGTTCAGGTCGGTACCCTCCAGCTCCGTGGGCTGGCCATCGGCGGACAGGGTGACCTTGACTTCCCAATCCGTGTAACCGGAAAGATCGGCCACAGCGGCTTCGTCATCGATATTCATGAGGATGATGCACTCCTCTTCGCCCCAGGTGCGGCGGCTGGCGCTGACACAGCCGATGTTCAGGCCGGTCTCCACCGTGGGCACGCCACGGGCGATGGTGGGGATCGCGTTACGGACGGCGATCAGCTCACGGTAGTAATTATACAGGGAGCTCTCGTCCGCCTTCTGCTGTTCCAGTCCACCCAGAGGGTAGCCATCGCCGGGAAGGGTACATCCGGGAGGCAGCGTGGTGGTGCCCTCGGCGCCCTCGGTGCTCCAGACCATGGGAGCGCGCTTGGAAGGATCGTTGCCGGAGCCCGGCATACCGATCTCGTCACCGTAGTACATGAACACGCTGCCGGCCATGAACAGGCTCATGGCCGCGGCCATCTTCATCCTCATGACATCACCACTGACGAAGCCGTAGATACGACCCACGTCGTGGTTGGAGATGAAGGGCGCGTCGATATAGTTCTCACTGGCACCGGCGTAAGCCGCACTGGCGGTCTGCTGAGCGGAGGCCCAAGTGCTGACCATGGCAGGATTGCCCCGGCCGTTGACCACCTGGATCAGCTTGCCGTCATAATTACCGAAGGGGTAATTGAAGATGCTGGTGAAGTTGCTCTCGTAGTAGCTTTCGATGATCTTATAGCCAGGCTCCCAGACCTCAGCCACGAGATAGGCATCGGGCTTGATGGAGGTGGCCGTCTCCTGCAACCAGTTCATGACCTCGGCATTCTTGGTGATGTTGCCGGTATAGAACTCCTTTGCAGCGTCCACACGGAAACCGGCGGCACCCTTATCCAGCCAGAACTTCATGACGTTCTTCACGTCCTCACGCATGGCCTCACACTCCCAGTTCAGGTCAGGCATATCGCCGCTGAACTGGCACTCGTAGTGATAGAAGGTACCGGGGATCTTAGCGAAACCCTTGCCGGGGTTGGTGCTGGATTCCACGAAATTATAGTAGCCGAAGTACTTGCACTCGTCCTCGTAACCGAACTCGCCCAGTCCGAGGCTCTGGAGGTACTCGATGGCTTCGGTGAACCAGGGGTTCTGGTCGCCGGAATGGTTCACCACCAGATCCAGAATGACCTTGATGCCGCGCTCATCGCAAGCCGCGATCAGAGCGTCGAAGTCAGCCATGGTGCCGTAGGCAGGATCGATGGCGTAATAGTCGTTGACATTATACTTGTGATAGCTGGTGGAGGGATGGATGGGCATCAGCCAGATACCGGTGACACCGAGGGCCGTCAGCTCGTCCAGCTTGGAGATGACACCCTGCAGATCGCCGATGCCGTCGCCATTGGAATCGCAATAGGAATAGACGAAGATCTCGTACCATGTACGATAGTTATCGTCGGGGCTGGTGCCAAGCTTGGCATACTCAGCCAGACGCTCTTCCAGCGTCAATTCTTTGGGCTCTTCGTTCCCCGCAGGGCTGGTGGGCGTACAGCCCACCAGCAGAGCGGCAACTAAAAGCAAACAAAGAAGGGTCTTAAGGGTGCGTGCCATAGGCAACTTAACCCTTGACGGAACCACTCATAGCTTCCTGATAGAATCTCTGAGTGATGATATACAGGATGGAGATGGGGATCGCGATCAGCACGGAACCGGAGCAGAACCGGGTGAACCAGTTGCCGACGAATTCCTTCTCCAGCATTCTCCACAGGCCGATAGCCACGGTGTAGTACTTCGCCTCGGCGCCGACGATCAGCTTGGCCATAACGAAGTCACACCAGGGGCCCATGAAGGAGGTGATGATCTGATAAACGATCATGGGCTTACACAGGGGCAGAGTGATTCTGATGAAGGTCTGCCACTTGGTAGCGCCGTCCAGATAAGCAGCCTCGTCCAGAGCCTTGGGGATGGTATCCATGTAGCCCTTCATGACGTGGAAGCCCATGCCACAGCCGGAGGTGTAGCAGACGATCAGCGCCACGGGGATCATGGGACCCTCGGTCAGGCCCATGGTCTTCAGCAGGTAGTAGATAGCCACCATGGACATGAAGCCGGGGAACAGGCCGATGACCATGGACATGTTCATGTAAGGCTTACGCATCTTCCACTTCAGACGGGACATACAGTAGGAAACTGCCAGCACCACGAAGGTGGAGATACAGCAGGTGCAGCAGGCGATGATGAAGGTGTTCTTGAACATACCAAAGAAGTCCAGAGAAGTGGTATCAGTGAACAGCTTGATATAGTTGTCGAAGGTCCAGACCTTGGGGAAGAAGGTGCTGGAGAACATACCCAGGTTCACGCCGCCGCGGAAGGACTGTGCCGCGATATAGACGAAGGGGATCAGCCAGATCACCGCCATGATGATCAGGATGGTATGGACGATGATATCCACCGTCAGTCTCTGGGCTCTGATGGAGCCGGTAGATTTCTTAGCCATTACTTGAAGCCCTCCTCATCCTTATAGGAGCCGGAGCTACGGTAAGTCACCAGGGACACCACAGCAAGGATGACGAAGGTGAGGATACCGATAACGGCGCCCAAGTTATACTTCTGCTCGTTCATGGTGAGCTTGAACAGCCAGGTGACCAGCAGGTCCGTCTTACCGGCGGACTGCAGCTCGGGGTTGGGGCCACCACCGGTGAGCAGATAGATGACGTTGAAGTTATTGATGTTGCCGGTGAAAGAGGAGATGATATAGGGGGTCAGGACGAAGATCATGTAGGGCAGCGTGATGTTCATGAACTGCTGCACCGCATTGGCGCCATCGATACGGGCGGCCTCATACAGATCAGAGGGGATGTTCTGCAGGATGCCGGTGACCTGCATGATGGTATAGGGGATACCGACCCACAGGTTCACGACGATGACGAAGGTACGCGCCCAGTTGGTCTTGGTCAGGAAGGGCAGCGCAGTGTCGATCCAGCCCCACTGCTGGAACAGGGAGTTGACGATGCCGTTCTCTCTGAACATGGAGTTGATCAGCAGCAGAGAGACGAACTGGGGGATGGCGATCGTCAGGGAGAAGATGGTCCGCCACAGACCCTTGAAGTGGGTGGTGGGGCGGTTGATGATCAGGGCCACGAAGGTGCCCAGGAAGAAGTTCAGGAACGTTGCGAAGAAGGCCCAGACCAGGGTCCAGCCCAGAACATCCCAGAACTGACCAGCAATGGCGCCGCCGGACTGGAAGAGCTGCTTGAAGTTGTCAAGGCCCACCCAATCGAACAGGATCAGCTTATCATTGATGGTGGAGTAATCGGTGAAAGCCATGCAGATCATGTACACCAGGGGAACGATGGTGAACACGAGGATGCCGCCGAAGGGCACCAGCATGAGGAACTTGTGGATATTGGAGTCGAACAGCTCCTTGATATCCTTGATGAAGGACCAGGGCTTCTTGCCGGCCTTCTTGATGCACAGGGCCTTGTAGCCGCTGCGGACGGAAGCACGCCACAGGACGATGAACAGGCCGATGGCGAACACGGTAGCAACGCCGAAGAGCAGGATCAGCAGAGACTGATCGCCCATGACGTACTCGTAGATGCCTTCCTCATCGTTCCAGACTTCCTGCATGGGACGGTCGCCCAGGCTGGGGAGCATGGAGAGGTTGGAGATGCCGCCGCCTTGCATGAACATGAAGGCGAAGAACACGATCTCGATCGCCAGGAAGATGATGCCCTTGACGATCTGACCGGCGGCGATGTTGCCCAGACCCATGATCAGACAGGAGAGCCAAACCACGGGGCCGCCGTTTTGCAGTGCGCTCAGCAGGGAATCAGGATTTTTCTGCTTCTTGCGAGCCACATCTGCCTTTGTCAATTGGTTAGACACGTTACCGTCTCCCTTCTTCTTTCGCTTTAAAAAAGGGCGGCGGCCAGATCATATCCAGCCGCCGCCAGGTGCTTTTAGTTAAGCGGGATCACGTAGGAACAGGTCCCAATTACAGACCGGAAGCGTTCAGCTGGGTCATGAACTGGTCGACCATGTCCATGTAGTTCTCCTCGGTGACGTCCTTGTTGACGATAGCAGCACCGAAGGAACCCATGGGGCTCCAGTAGTTGGCCATCTCGGGGATGGTGGGCTGAGCGCAGGAACCATTGTTCATGGTGTTCATCTCAGCAACGGCGACCATGTCCTTGGAGATGACGTCGTTGGTGGCCAGGTTCTTGTGAGAGGGGATGATACCACGCATCTCATAGCGGGCCAGCTGAGCCTCCTCGGAGGTCAGGAAAGCGGCCAGCTGCATAGCGACCTTCTGGTTCTTGCAGTTGGGGTTGACGCCGACGCACTTGGAGCCAGCGAAAGCACGCATCTGGACCTGCTTGCCAGCGATCTCAACGACGGGAGGCATGACAGCGCCCAGCTTGTCGCCCAGAGCCTCGTTCAGGCCAGCGAAGTCCCAAGAGCCGGAGAAGGCAGCAGCGATGGTGCCTTCCTTCAGGCCGGCAACGCCCAGACCGGAAGCGTCATCGACGAAGTTGGGGTTGTTGGCGATCTGGACCATCTTCAGAGCGGCAGCGTAGCCGTTCTCGCCGCCGAAGTTGATGCCCTGAGAAGCGTCGACACCGGCCTCACCGTACAGGGTGCCGCCGTTGCCCATGAAGAAGGCGCCGCCCCACCAAGCGGTGGACATGGGGAAGGAGATCTTCACGCCCTTAGCCAGCATGGTGTCCAGGGACTTGACATCCTCCTCGGTCAGCATGTCCTTGTTGTAGTACATGAACCAGGTGTTGTTGGTCATGGGGAAGCCGTAGACATTGCCGTCGGAGTAGGTGACGGTGTTCAGCAGGGTCTGGGAGTTGTCGTTCTTGACCTGATCCAGGTAGGAGCCGCCCAGCTTGGCCAGAGCGTTGGCCTGCAGCAGGGTGCCCATCTGGTCGTTGGCGAAGAAGTAAACGTCGCCAGCAGCCTCGGGGTCAGACTTGACGTTGTTGCCAGCGTCGCCCTCGGAGCAAACGCCGGTCTCCCAAGTGATCTTGTACTCGGGGTGAGCAGCCTCGAACTTGGCCAGCATCTCGTTCAGCCAGCCCTTACCGTCGACCTGGTCTTCCTGGGGAGCCCAGACCTTCAGGGTGACTTCCTGGACCTCAGCGGGCTTGGTCTCGGCGGGCTTGGACTCGTTGCTGCCCTGGGTCTCAGCGGGCTTGGACTCGCCGCAGGCGACCAGACCAATGACCATCAGGACCGCCAGCAGCAGTGCAAGGATCTTCTTCATTGTGTTTTCCTTCCTTTTTTTGAAATTTTATAATAACTGTGGGAAGCACAGTTATTACCGACAGATCCGGCGGGGCGATCAGAGCGTAATGACCCCGTTCCTCCGGTAGTGAAATTGTATCACAGCCGTTATGATATGTCAATCACCGCTTGTGCATAATCGGCAATATGCTCAATTGCCAAATTACGCCTTTGTGCAATATTACGATGACTTTTCGTCCCCGAACGTGCGATCGTCCATCAGCGGCAGATTGTCCCTAACGACCTTTCAAACCATCCCGATACGGGGCCAAAAATCATCGAGAACGCCCCTCCTCGCTTGCCTTCGTCCTCACACTTCCCACATGCTCTGAGTTCCTATATATTATAATGTATATACACCTCCCGACAGACAGCACCAGGCCCAACACTTTCTCGATCCATATATTGACATATTTCATATTCTTTGATACGATTATGAATAATAAGTAAACAAACAGAGAGTGCATGACCTTATCCGCATCCAAAGGAGGAACGTTATGGAACGTGTCCGTACAGACAAAAAAATCGACAGATACATCGTCACCCACAGTTTGGGCCGGAACGAGATCATCAGCGATATGGTACTGGATATCATCAATAAGCAGGAGATCCCCGCTTTAGCGCCGGTGCAGATCCGCCGCTCCCTGTTCGGAAAAAAAATCCGGTTCGTCATCGAGGACCAGATCGACCTGCGGTCTTATTTGAGGAGCGATATCCGCTTCGACCGATTCATGAAGGTAGTCGATCAGGTGGTGCAGATCCTGCAGGCCTGCGATTCCTACGGGATCCAGAGCGCCGATCTGGAGCTGGACATCGACCATGTATTCTACGATCATCGCCATCAACAGGTCCGGCTGTTATGTTGGCCCCTCATATCTCTGGGCGCCTCCTCCGACATCTCCGCCTTCCTCCAGCAAATGGGCGACGTCTACACCAGCAGACAACAGGATACCCCCTTTCGGATGCGCTATCTCCAGCTCTTCGACAGCCGTGCCAAATTCGATCCGGAGGCATTCCGTCGCCAGACAGCCGACCTTCTCAAACAGTGGCAAGACGAACGCCGTGGCATACCCTCCACACAAAGATCGACCAATGATACCAAAAAAGCGAAGATATACCGTATCCGTACCAAGACCACGATCCCTATCACCAGATCTCCTTTCACACTGGGCCGTGACCCAGACCGGGATCTGATGCTCGACGGAGATCCCCGCATCGGCAAGCTCCATGCCTCCATCTCCTCACGGGCAGGGCTCCACTTCCTGAAGGACCTGGGCGCTCCCGGCGGCACCTTTGTCGGATCCGCACGTTTGCCCGCCAACGATGAAGTTTGTCTCCATACGGGCGATCATTTCCGGGTGGGCAACGAGGAGTTTTCCTTCATCGTAGAATGACCAACAGATCGGAGAGATGATATGAACTTCGTATTGACGGTTTTTACAGACCATGTTTACCGGGAGTTCTTCCTCCCGGAGCTCGACAACGCAGACCACGATCTGCTGTTGCGCGCCACAGAGAACATTTTAAGCGAGGATCTCCATATCGCCATGGAAGTGATCGACGGTCAGTGGTATTTCAAGCCGATGGCCGGGTCACAGCTCCTTTGCGATACCGGTGAAGCCATCGGACGCCCCATCCGTTCCGGCCAGATCTTCCGTCTCGTCACAGCGCAGGGAGAGAGGCTCACCATCATAGTCTGGGAAAAGCCGCGCCAGATCCAGGCTTATCCCAAGTATGCCATCACCGGTGAGGGACCGATCTCCATCGGTCAGAGCCCGGGCAACGATATCGCCTGTGCGACTCTGCAACTGCTCTCCCCCCACCATGCCCAGATCCATTTTTCCGGTGGCAAGACCTATTTGAAGGATCTGAGCACCCGTGGGACTTATCTGGGCGGTCAGCGGATCACCAGCCAGAGGGAACTTCGTTTTGGAGATGTGATCAATATCTTCGGCCTGACCATCATCTATTTGGACCAGATCCTCGTAGTCAATTCTTTGTCCGGTGATGCGGTGATATCCTCCAGGAATCTGCGCCGGATATCCCAGTTCGGCGCAACTCCTCCCAATCTCCACGACGTGGTCCCGACCGAGGCGGAGACTGTCATCCATGTGGCGCCCCGGACTATCCCCAGGATCTACGACGGGACAGAACACATCGAGAACATCCCGGCGAAAAGGGAAGGGGACCAGCGTCCCGCATGGATGGCGGTGCTCCCTTCTCTGACGATGGTCCTGCCTATGGTCCTCGGTTTCCTTATGATGGGCAACGGCATGGCCACCGGCATCTTCATCTCCGCCGGATCCGCTCTGGTAGGCTTCACCTGGGCTGTGATCAACCTGCGATACTCCCGCAAACAGCTCCGGCAGCAGGAGCTGCTGCGCCAGGCCCGTTATGGCGAATATCTGGTCCAGTGCGCCGACCGGATCCGCGAAAAATTCGAGCACAACCGTGCCGTCAGGCAAGCGCTGTATCCTCCCGCAGAGGTCTGTGCCGGCTATACAGAAAGATCGCCGGAGCTTTGGGCCCGCAGGAAAGACCATTCCGATCTGCTGTATCTGCGGCTGGGGCTGGGAGAAATGCCCTTCCAAGTGAACATCACCGCCCCCAAGCGGGAGTTTTCTCTGATAGAGGACGAGCTGGCGGAGCGTCCCGGCAAGATCGCCCGGAGCTTCCAGACCATGGAGAACGTACCGGTAGGCGTAGATCTGATCCGGCACCATGTGGTCGGCATCCTGGCCGGTACCGAGCGCAAGCGCATGGATATCCTGCGGCTCCTGGTGGCGCAGCTTGCCACCGGTCATTGCTATACCGACGTGAAGACGGTGTTCCTCTACGATGCCAACAGCAAAGACGCCGCTCGCTGGTCTTTCGCCAAGTGGCTGCCTCATGTATGGAACGAGGATCGCTCTATGCGATATATCGGCTCCACGCCCAATGAGATCAACGATGTGCTCTATGCCGTGAGCCAGGTGCTCCGGATCCGAGCTGAACAGTCCGACACCACACGAAAAGCACGGCCCACCCCCCATTATGTGGTGATAGCCAGCTCCCCCGCATTGTTGGAGGGGCACCCCGTCTGCAAGTTCCTGTATGGATCCCGACCCGAAGAGCTGGGCGTATCCACGATCCTGCTGGCAGAGCTCTTCACCGAGCTGCCCAGTGAGTGTCGTGTCATAGCCGAGAACGGAGACGAGTTTTCCGGTATCTACGGTGTCGGCGAGGAGGAAAATTTCCGTACCAACATCCGGTTCGACCACCTGTCGCCGGAACAGTTGCTGGCCATGGCGAAGCGGATGACCTCCATGCGTGTCAAGGAACTGGAAAGCAGCAGCAATATCCCCAGCTCCCTGACCTTCTTCGAAATGATGCAGGTCCAGCGGCTGGAAGACCTGCAGGTCATAGATCATTGGCGCAAAAACAGGACCTATAAGAGCATGAAGGCTCTGGTGGGCTTCAAAGCCGGTGACCAGCCCTGCTATCTGGACATCTACGAGAAGTCCCACGGTCCCCACGGTCTGGTGGCAGGTACCACCGGCTCCGGCAAGAGTGAGACCCTGCAGACTTACATCCTGTCTCTGGCCTGCCGCTTCAGCCCTCAGGACGTCGGATTCTTCATCATCGACTTCAAGGGTGGCGGTATGGCCAACCTGTTCTCCGATCTTCCACACATGATGGGGCAGATCTCCAACCTCTCAGGTAATCAGGTCCGGCGCGCCATGGTGTCGATCAAGAGTGAGAACGCCCGCCGGATGCGGCTGTTCAATGAGTTCGGTGTAAACAAGATCGATGATTATGTTAAGCTGTTCAAAAACGGCGAGGCGCCTCAACCCCTGCCGCACCTGCTGATCGTGATCGACGAGTTCGCCGAACTGAAGCGGGAACAGCCCGAATTCATGAAAGAACTGATCAGCGTGGCTCAGGTGGGACGAAGCCTGGGCGTCCATCTGATCCTCGCCACCCAGAAGCCCAACGGAACGGTGGACGACAACATCTGGAGCAACTCCAAATTCAAGCTCTGTCTGCGTGTGGCAGACAAGCAAGACAGTAACGATATGCTCCACAAGCCCGATGCGGCGTATCTGACCCAGGCCGGACGTTGCTATCTCCAGGTGGGCAACGACGAGGTCTTCGAGCTGTTCCAATCCGGCTGGAGCGGTGCGGCATATGATCTGGACGGCGGTCCCGGACACACTGGTGCGGTCCTGCTGGATCTGCAAGGCCGTAAAGCCGTGGTCGGCAACCGGGCCAAGAGCCGCAAAAAGATCCAGGCCGCCCGGCAATGGATGGCTCAGGTCGCTGCCTGCGTCCAGACCGCCCGGGCCGAGGCTCCCGCAGGACAGAGCCAGACCGAGCTCTGCCATCAGATCATCGCCCTGCTCGACCGGGACGGAGAGATCTATCCGGACAACGCCTTCAACGTGAAGCGGATCGAAGAGGTCCTCCGTATGTGGCCCGATCATCTTTCCGACCCCGCCGAGATCGGCGCATATCTGCTCGAGCAGGCCCGGGACCAGGACCGGAAACTGCCGGAGCCCAAGGAGCGGACCCAGCTGGACGCCGTCGTGGCGTATCTGGCAGAGATCGCCGACAAATACGCATTGCGTAACCAGCAGAAGCTGTGGTTGCCGGTGCTCCCCGAACAGCTGTACCTGTCCAGTCTCGACGGTTTCCAGAGTCACAGCTACCGGAACGGCCACTGGCCCAACAATGAAGAAGGCCATCACCTCCGTGTGCATCTGGGCCTGGTGGATGCCCCTGAGATCCAGCGTCAATTCCCGTTGGAGGTCGATCTGGCACAAAACGGCCACCTGGTAGTGACCGGTGCCGTCACCAGCGGCAAGAGCACCTTGCTGCAGACGTTGTTCTATTCCCTGATCACCCACTACTCTCCTCGAGAGCTACAGCTGTACCTGATCGACTTCAGCAGCCAGATGCTCTCCCCCTTCGAGAAGGCGCCCCATGTGGGCGGCGTGGTGTTCGAGGGCGAAGACGAAAAGCTGAACAAGCTCTTCGGGCTGCTGTCCACGATCCTCAACGAGCGGAAGCAGCAGATCCGCGGCGGAAGCTTCAGCCAGTACATCCGGATGCACGGCCATGTCCTGCCTGCCATCGTCGTGGGTCTGGATGGCTATGCCAACTTCCGCGAAAAAACAGAAGACAGATTCGAACCCCGTCTCATGGAACTGCTTCGGGATGCGGAAGGCTACGGCATCTATCTGGTCATCTCCAGTAGCGGCTTCGGCGGCACGGAACTGCAGAGCAAGCTGGCAGACAAGTTCCGTCAGGGTCTGTGTCTGGATATGGGCGACAAATACAAATTCGCCGAGGTGCTCCGTACCTCCAAATTCGAGGTGCTCCCGGAGCCCAACATCAAAGGCCGCGGACTGGCGCTGGTGGACGAGGTCGTCCTGGAATTCCAGACCGCACTGGCGTTGGAGGCCGAGAACGACTACCGGCGTGCTGAAGCCATCGAGCGTACCTGTCAGGAGATGGGCGAAGCATGGAGCGGCCGGCGAGCCAGACAGATCCCCCAGATCCCTGCCAAACCCACTTGGGAACTGTTCCACCAGTCCGACGTCTATCAGGCTGCCCGGAACGACCGGCACCGTCTTCCGGTGGCTTACCGGCAAGAGGACGCCTCCGCTTACTGCATCGATCTGCGTAGCGGCTTCTGCTATCTGGTCCTGGGCCAGGAACAAAGCGGCAAATCCGTATTCCTGCGGAACGTAGCCTGCGCCATCGCCGACAGAGGCGACAAACTGTACTTCATCGACCGGGACGCTCCGGTGGAGCAGGATACTGTGGCCATGACCGGCGCGATCAGCGTATCCACAGACAGAGAGCTGTTCGACATGGTCAAGGAGCTGATCCTGCTGACCAACGAGCGGGGCGCCTTCCGGAAGGAACTGCAGAAAAAAGGACTGGAAGACGACGAGATCTTCGATGCGATGCAGAAATATCCGCCTGTGTACTACCTCATCGGAGATATGGACCGCTTTATCCAGCGGCTGTACACGAAGCTTGAGGGCATTGGCCAGCTCAGCAGCTGGCTGGAGACCATCTTCGCTAAGGGCAAACTCCTGAACGTCTATTTCATCGCCGCAGTCAACGTACAGCAGACCGTATCCCTGAGCACCCAGTTGGCCTATCAGTCTTTCAGCCGTGACCGCAAGGGCGTCCTGCTGGGCTGCAGTCTGAACAAGCAGAGCGTGTTCAACTATCAGAACGTCCGTAGCTACCACGAGCAGAACAAGTCTCTGCGTCCCGGTCAGGGTTGGGCTGTGGCTGATACAGATCCGCAGGACGTAGATCGTATCGTGATCCCACAGAACCGAGGGGTGATCTCCCCGTGATAAAGATCGGTTTATACGCCTCATCATCCGACGAGGCCGCCGTCATACGGCGCTTGCTGACCGTTTACTCCATCCGCCACAGCTGGGCCGATCTGGAGGTCGACATCCTCGAGTCCCCGGAGCTGTACCAGGGAGCGGATATCCTGATCGCAGACGTCGCCGCCCCTTCAACGGTGGAGGCGCTGAAAACGATCCGCGCCCGGGATGCGGCACTGCTGATATTCCCCATCGCCGGCCCCGAGGTGCCCCCCACCAGCTACGTCTGTCCCCAGATCATGCCCTGCGGCCTGTTCTGGCGCCCGATCACCGGCCCGTCGGCTGAGCCGGTAGTGGAGCAAATGATGGCACGTCTCCACGGACAGTCCGTCCCCCAAAGGAAGGATGTTTTCCGGATCAGCGGCAAGCAAAAAGTGCGGGATATCCCCTACGAACAGATCTTGTACTTCGAAGCCAGAGACAAAAAGCTCGTGCTCCGAATGGCCACCCAGGAACTGGTCTTCAGCGGTACGCTGAGCCAATTGGAGTCGGAACTCCCCTCCGATTTCCTCCGGTGCCACAAAAGCTTCCTCGTCCACCGGGGGCACATCCTGTCGGTGGACCGGACCAACTCCCTGATCGTCCTGGACGACCAGGAGGAGGTCCCCATCTCACGCAGCTACAAAAAATCGTTTTGGGAGGGATATCGTGGAAATGATACAGCCAGGGATGATCATCAGCATCCCTCAGTTACGGATCTGCATGCGGATCTTGGATAGTCAGTGGGACGATATCCCTACGCTCCAGACCGATGAGCCACTGGAACAACGGCTGGTGAACGCCTTCCTCGGACTGGTCGGGGATGGCCGTCTCCGTCCCACCGGGGAAGGTTACGAATTCGACCCGGAGTTCCTGGAGAAGCTCCGGCCGGTGGCAAAGGCGGACACGGTCTGGACGATCCAGGAGCAGGACAAGATCCTGGCTTTCCTCTATGAGGACCGTGACCATATGACGATCCTCAGTCCGGCGCCGGGACACCGGGACCGGTGCAGGCTATCGGTGGTATATGGCACCGACCCGGAGCAACTGCTCCGGGAAGCCACAGCCCGCTCCCGGATGCCGGAAACGGTCCGTCTTTGTCCCAAAGGACCGGCAGACCGTCATGATATGGATAAAATGGCGCTATTCTTCGACACCGGTGCCAGAACGGAGGACCCGACATGATATTGGTAGAACTGTTCTTCCAGGAACTGAACCAGGGATATGACGTAGATCTGGACATCTCCTTGCCCATCGGTGGGCTGATCGAGAACCTGGTGGAGCTCATCGCCCAAAAGGAACACCTCACGCTCTCCAAAACGCCGGGGACTTTCCTGCTGTGCGAACCGGAAAGCGGCAGGATCCTGCACCCACAGACCACCCTTGCAGAAAACGGGATCCAGGCGGGTATGCGCCTGTTATTGCTGTAAGATCGTCGTTCATCCCGTTTAAGATGCATCTTGTCCAAAGATGCACCGTTTTCTGAGATGTGTGCTATGATGTGGATGTGCTCAGGAACGAGACCCCTACAGGCACGAAGGAGTGACGGAAATGAGAGTAGATGTCGCACGGATGGAAGAAGCGAGATACCGGCTTCTTGACATGGAACTGAAACTGCGATATACCGAACAGCAAATACGATGCATCCGGGCCTGTCTGGCAGAGCAAAGAGCAGGCAAAGCCCAATATGATATCCTCAAGTCTCTGGACCGGCAGATCCAGGAACTGGGATCACGGATCCACGCCATCCGACAGCTCCATGCGGCGCTCGACTCCGCCCGGGAGCAGTACATCGCCTGCGAGAAGAATGCCCGGGATCCTGTCCACAAGCCCAGACCGAACGGAGCCATCGATAAGCTCCGGGAGCTCTTCCAACCGGTGGATCAGGCGATCCAGAACGAACTGATCGACAAGATCATCAAGCCACTCATCGTCATAGGAAAGAGGGAGATATCATGAGATTCGAAGTTGAGACCGCTTCTCTGGCCCATACGATCAGCAGTATGGACACCGAGCTGGACAAGATCGCAAAGGTCACGAAGAAGCTCTATTCGGCACTGTTGACACTGGATGGCATGTGGGACGGCCCCTCCCACGACACCTTCCAGATGCAGTACGCGCAGGATCAGCAGGTCCTGGGCCAACTGGGGACCAGGATCACACAGGTGGTCCAGGGGCTGGAGGATGCCCGTAAGGACTACGAGCAGTGCGAACAGTCCGTGAAGACCGAAGTCAGCAAGATCCGGATCTGAGGAGGTGTCGAAGGATGAGTATATCAGGTGAGTTGAACATCGGCGTGACCACCGAAGCGCTGGTCGAGCAGGCCAGTCAGGTCCACACCGCCTCTCAGGAGTTGGAGGATGCCTTCGCCCGGATCCGGGAATTGATGGAAGGCACATCCCACTACTGGAAGGGCGAAGCCGCCGATGCCCATCGCGAGGGCTACCGCAAGGAGCAAAGCTCCATCGAACAGATCGTTGCCCGATACCGGGAGCATGTAGCTGATCTGAAAGAGATGGCCGGTGTCTTTGAGGATGCCGAGCGCCGTTCCGCCGATCTGGCAGACGGATTGCCGACCCCGACTATTTAAGGAGGCATCATGAAGACGACGACTGAGATCCAGATCGAATACAGCAAAGTGATCGCCCAATCCCGCAAGCTCGATGCCTGCGCCGATGATCTGCGGACCCTGTACAAGGAGCTCGACGACATCACTTCCGACCTGCGGGCTGGCTGGGCTGGCGAGAGCGCCGACATCTACCTGAGCAAGTGCCAGGAACTGCGGGACAAGCTCAGATCTTCCCAACTGGGCCTGAGCCAGACATCCTCCGTAGTCCGCAGGACTGCAGAGCTCTACCGTGCCGCCGAACTTGCGGCCATCGCCATCGTCAAGGACTGACCCGTCAGAAGAACACAGACGGAGATATGATACAAACAAATAACAGGAGGTAGAACGTTATGTCCAAATTCACCGTCAACGCCGCCGAGATGCAGACCGCCATCAACGAACTGAAAGCGGCCAACAGCGAGTTCAAGAGCAGAGTCTCCGAGCTGGAGACCGCCCAGCAGGAGCTGAGTGCCATGTATCAGGGCGATTCCAGCACCGCCTTCAACGCCGCCTTCCAGAGCGACAAGAGCCAGTGGTCCACCTTCGCCGCCCTGATCGACCAGTATGTGGAGACTATGGGCGCCATCCTGACCACCTACAACACTGCAGAAGCTACCAACACCGATACCGC
>JAFNXT010000009.1 GCA_017378975.1 Oscillospiraceae bacterium | reverse complement strand
GATGAAGGTGATGCCGGTGGCCTGCTGGATCCGCTTCAGCTCGTTCTGCATATCCTTGCGCAGACGAAGATCCAAAGCGCCCAGAGGCTCGTCCAGAAGGAGCACCTTGGGCTGGTTCACCAGCGCGCGGGCGATCGCCACACGCTGCTGCTGACCGCCGGAAAGGGACGTGACGGCACGGTGGCCGTAGCCCTTCAGGCTGACGATCTCCAGCATCCGCTCCACCCGCTCGTTGATCTCCTCCTTGGGCACCTTGGCGACCCGCAGGCCGAAGGCGATGTTGTCGAAGACGTTCAGATGCGGGAACAGTGCGTAACGCTGGAACACGGTGTTGATCTGCCGCTTATAGGGCGGCACCTCGTTGATCACCTGACCGTCGAAGGTCACGGTGCCGGAAGTCGGCGTGAGGAAACCGCCGATGATCCGCAGAGTGGTGGTCTTGCCGCAGCCGGAGGGGCCCAGCAAGGTGAGGAATTCATGATCGTTGATATACAGGTCGATACTGTCAAGTATCCGCTCCCCGTCGAACTCCATGGATAACCCCCGGAGTCTGATGAGTTCCTTGGACATTATCCTCCCCCGTTTCTTTCTAGATTTTGCGTCATGATACGACAGTATATTTGTATCCGAAAATACGCCCTTTGTCAATGGTGATCTTGAAAAAAGACAGACATTTTTCTACACCCCGCGGACACCTGTTCCCAAAACGAACATCACCCCTGTGCAAAAAGCCTTTTGCACAGGGGTGATGACCGGTATCTCACGCGTGTTGCTTTGATCTGTGGAACTTCTGCCGGAAGGCTTTCATATCCGCCTCCAGCGACTTATGGTCGAAGACAAGAGCCAGACCCACAGACAGAGGCGTCACCAGCACATACACCGGAACGATCATCCAGAACCAGGGCCAATACTTGGTCTGCCCGGCGAACTGCCCCACGGGCACGGTGCGGAACATCTCCGGGGTGAAGATGGCGAGGAACGCGCCGATCGCGTCATTCTCTCCGGGGCCCCAGATATAGGAGCTGTTCTTATAGCCGATGCCGAAGAAATCGTTCTGATCCCGCAGAGGGATGAACCCCAGCTCCGACTGGAAGATCTGGTTGAGCATGATGAAGAGCATCACCAGCAGCAGTCCGGTGGGAGCGCTGAAGACCCGCTTGTAGGACAGCTTGTGGTGGCCGAACAGCACCGCCAGGAGCGGCACCGCCATGACCATCCAGTGATGGTAATAGAACCGGACGATATCCAGCTGCTCGCCCAGCTGGTTCGACTTGGCCAGGGGCTCCTGAGGATAGAACAGGGCGATCAGACCGCTGAGCACACCGATGTAGAACATATAATCCCAGACCTTCTCCTTCTTGGAGAAGAACAGGATGGGGAACAGACCGATGTTGGCACCGCAGATATTGACGAACCAGCTATCCCGGAGCATCCGGGCCTGATCGACGGAATACGGAGGGATGAACACCTTCAAAAAGTGCATGGCGAGCCCCACCATCAACAGGCCGAACAACACGCCCTTCTGCACATTGGTGCTCCGTTTGCGCAACAGAAAATACAGCCCGGCCGTAGCGCCGCCACACAGCGCCAGCCAAAAGAAATACCAACCATTGAACATTGCGATATACACGATCAAGACCTCTTTCTCAAAAATGATCTTGCATCATTCTACTCCCCCACCCTGCCGTTGTCAATACAGAAATTACATTTTGTAAACATAGTTTTACAATTTGTAATCCCTTCTGTCATAGATGACATGATATGTCACTGCCCCGGTGTCAACAGGAGCCTCGGCTCCCTCTGAGAGGGGGCTGGCACGGCGAAGCCGTGGCAGCGTGTCAAAAAACCATGTCTTCGCGAGGAGGGCGATGCCCGACGTGGCGATCCCCTAACTATTTAGGGCAGTTTTCGATACATTTCCCTACTGACTGGGGGATCCCCACGACCAGTCTGCGGACTGGTCTCGGGATGACACCACTTTTTTGACAGTCTGGAACGCCGAAGCCGTGCCGGGGGGGGAGTGTCGCGCCAGCGCCCGGACAGCTCCTCGGATGCAAAAAGGCCGCCGCGAAGCGGCAGCCTTTCTCATACTCACTCTTCCGTGTTCCCGGCATCCCCGGATGCCTTCTCCGCGTTGACGAAAGCCATCATCTCGTCGCCGGTGATGGTCTCCTTGGTCAGCAGATGCTCCGAGATCTCGTCGAGCAGAGGCCGGTTGGCGATCAGCAGAGCCTTGGTCTCGGCGAAGACCCGGTCCAGCAACGCCTGCACCGCCTTGTCCACCTTGGCGGAGGTCTCCTGAGAACAGTCCAGATAGCTCTGGCCGTCCAGATACTGATTGGACACCGTGGCCGGAGCCATGAGGCCCAACTCCTCGCTCATGCCGTACTGGCAGATCATGTTCCGGGCCAAGGCCGTGGCACGCTGGATGTCGTTGGCGGCGCCGGTGGTCTTGATGCCGAAGACCACGGCTTCCGCGGCACGGCCGCCCACCAGCGTCTTCAGCTCCACGATCAGCTCCTCGTCGGTGTGGAGATACTTCTCCTCCTCCGGCATCTGCATGGTATAGCCCAGAGCTCCGGAGGTATGAGGCACGATGGTGATCTTGGACACGGGCATGGAGTGCTTCTCCAGCGCCGCCACCAGAGCGTGGCCCACCTCGTGGTACGCCACCAGTCTCTTCTCGGTGTCGGTGAGCACCGTGTTCTTCTTCTCGGTACCGGCGATCACGGTCTCGAAGGACACCAGCAGATCCTCCTGGTTCACGGCCTTCCGGCCCTGACGCACCGCCCGGAGGGCGGCTTCGTTCACCAGATTGGCAAGATCCGCACCCACCGCACCGGCGGTGGCCTGGGCGATCTTCTTCAGATCCACGTCCTCGGAGAGCTTGATCTTCCGGGTGTGGACCTTCAGAGTATCCAGACGACCCTGGAGGTTGGGCTTATCCACGATGATCCGGCGGTCGAAACGACCGGCACGGAGCAGGGCCTTGTCCAGGATCTCAGGCCGGTTGGTAGCCGCCAGGATCACCACGCCCTTGGAAGAATCGAAGCCGTCCAGCTCGCCCAGGAGCTGGTTCAGCGTCTGATCGGAGTTACCGAACCGGGAGTCACGGCTGTGGCCCACGGCGTCGATC
>JAFNXT010000097.1 GCA_017378975.1 Oscillospiraceae bacterium | reverse complement strand
AGTCTTCGTTATATGAAGACGGATTATCTGAATTTCAAGAACTATCTCAATTCTCCATCTTATCCGAAGCATATGGATTATCTCAATAGTGACTATGCCCCTACTTACGGGGATCGCAGAGGGTATCGCCGGTCTTGACCTTGTCCATCTTGCCGATGGCACCGATGTCGCCGCAGGTCAGGACCTTGACCTCGGAGCTCTTCTTGCCGCACATGGCGTACAGACGGCCCAGCTTCTCGGTCTCGCCGGTACGGGCGTTGATCAGGGTGGTATCGGAGGTGATCTCGCCAGACAGGACCTTCACGAAGGAATACTTGCCGAACTGGTCGGATACGGTCTTCCACACGAAGGCGGCAGGCACGCCGCCGGGGGACACCACGAACTCCTCGGTGGCGCCGTCAGCGGTGGTGGCCTTATGATAGTTGCCCTCCACGGGGTTGGGCAGCAGGTCGATGATGTGATCCATGAGCATCAGGCTGCCAAGGCAGTTGACGCCGGAGCCGCACAGCACGGGGAACAGGCTGCAGTCCATGACGCCCTGATGCATACCGGTGATCATCTCACGGTAGGTGAAGTCCTCACCGCCGAAGAACTTGTCCATGAACTCGTCGCTGGTCTCAGCCACGGACTCCTTCAGCGCGTCGTTGAACTCCTCGATCACGGAGAGCTTGTCATCGGGGACCTGGATCTCCACACGCTTCAGGTTCTGCATCTCGTAGGCACGCTTGTTCAGCACGTCGATGATGCCGGTGATCTTCTTGGAGGCATCCCAGATGGGCACCACCACGGGAGCGATCTTGTTGCCGTACTTCTCACGCAGGGCCTCGAAGGTGGCGTTGTAGTCGGAGTTGTCCTCGTCCACCTTGGAGATGTAGATGAAGCGGGGCATATTGCGCTCTTCACAGTACTTCCATGCCTTCTCGAAGCCCACGGTGATGCCGTCCTTGGCGGAGCACACGATGATCGCGGCATCGGCGGCACGGAGGGCCTCCATGACGGCACCGGAGAAGTCGAAGCCGCCGGGGGTGTCCAGCACGTTGATCTTGCAGTTATGATACTCCAGAGGAGCCACGGAGGTGGAGATGGAGATGTTGCGGCGGATCTCCTCGGGATCGAAGTCACAAACGGTGTTGCCGTCGGCGTTCCGGCCGATCCGGTCGATGACACCGGTCATGTAGAGCAGGCTCTCTGCCAGAGCGGACTTGCCGCTACCGCTGTGGCCCAGCAGGCAGATGTTACGGATGGAATTGGCAGTGTACATGGTTATTTACTCCTTTCGGGAAGGCCTCCGCCCTCCGGTGGTCAGTCGGGTGCATAGCACCACAATGAAGACATTATACACGAAAGAGGTATCGGCTTCAATGGTTATTTTCGTCAAAATGCAAAATTGGTGAAAATGGCAGAAAGACACTTGTGCATCTGTGCAAAACCACTAAAAATTGGGGCAGAGGTCTCGGATGCACTGCCCCCCTTTTTCGCCATGGGCCGAAGGGGTGGTATCATGGAGGTACGGACAGGGTGCCGGAGGGCCGGAAGACCGGTCGAAAAGGGGCGGATTTTGTTGACATTGTGTGAACGTCATGGTATCCTGTATCTGGTATATCAGATGCGTCCGTAAATTATAGAAGGACGCAGGAAGGAAGAGGTAGATACACATGAGCAAAAAGATCACATGTGTGCTTTTGGCGCTGTTGATGGTCGTGTCTGTGATGTGCGTCTGCGTCCCGGAGGCACAGGCTGCCACCAAGCGGACCAAGAGCCGGGACATCGCCATCGTGTTCGACAACTCCGGCTCCATGTACAGCAACAGCTATACCGGGGAGCGGTTCGATTCCTGGTGCCGGGCCACCTATGCCATGGAGGTCTTCGCCTCCATGCTCAACGAGGGCGACCGGCTCATGATCTATCCCATGTGGGAGATCACGCTGGGGGTCAATGGCTCTGAGCGGTACAGCATGGAGCGTCCCCTGATCATCGACGGTCCCGGCGAGGCGGACCGGATCCGTCAGATCTATACCCCCTCCGCCAGCACCACCCCCTTCTCCACGGCCCATAAGGCCTTCGCCGGTCTGCGGAACGACAGCACCGCCGACGAGAAGTATCTGATCGTCCTGACCGACGGCCTGTTCGATGAAGGCGAAGCGGCGGTCCAGAGCGGCATGGAGGAGTTCAGTAAGGTGTTCAACACCATGTTCCTCGGCATCGGTGATGTGTATGTGCCGGAGGTCACGGACCCCTCCCGGCAGTATTTCGACAAGGCTTCCAGCTCCGATCAGGTGCTGAGCAAGCTGACGGTCATGTGCAACCGGATCTTCGGCCGTGATACCCTGGAGGTCTCCGGGGACAAGGTGGACTTCGACGTGTCCATGAGCAAGCTGATCCTCTTCGTCCAGGGCGAGGGCATCACCGATGTGTCCCTGTCCGGCGGTACCAAGGTCAGCGAGCATCCCATGAAGTACAGCGAGCTGGGTGCCGGCGGCAGAGGCGAGCCTCTGGTGGACCGGACCCTGCAGGGCATGATCGTCACCTATGAGGATATCCCTGCCGGCGGTTACACGATCGGTCACAAGGGCAGTGCCACCAGCGTCAGCGTCTATTACGAGCCGGACGTGGATCTGCAGATCCGTCTGATCGACGAAGGCGGCAATGTGGTGGACCCGGGTTCCGGAGAGCTCTTCGCCGGTTCCTATACATTGGAATACGGTCTGGTGGATGCCGACGGCGTCCCCACCACCAGCAAGCTGTTGGGCGATGTGCAGTACGACATCACCTATACGGTCAACGGCCAGCCCACTGAGATCCATGAGAACAAGGGCGGCCACGTCCAGATCGATCTGCCTGCCGGGAGCACGCTGGACGGCACCTTCAAGGCAGTGTATCTGGGTGACTACACCATCGAAAAGGACAGCGAGGCCCTTGGCTGGCCCAGAGGCGGTCTGAACATCGCGCTGGAGCCTGTGAAGGACTTCCTTCTGGAGGTCACCGGCGGTCAGCAGGATTATCCCCTGACCCAACTGGAGGCGCTGGCCACCTACAAGGTGACTCTGCGCTATGACGGGGAGCTCCTCACCGGCGAAGCTCTGGATGCTGTGACCTTCCCGGATCCCGTGCTGGAGGGCGGCAACGCCAAGGTCCGGGTGGAACGGGTGGAGGACGGCTTCACCGTCAGTTTGCACCATCAGGGCGATGTGGCGGATACCACCTGCGGCGAGCAGAAGCTGACCTTCAGGGCCAGCTATACCAACAAGGACGCGCAGACCGGCGACGCCCCCGCGGTGACCAAGACCTTCACCGTCAGCGATGACAGCAAGGCATTGGGCATCCGGCTGGAGCTGGGCCAGAGCTACTATGTGATCAAAGATCTGCCTGAGTCCAAGCCCATCATCGTCCATCTGACCATGGGCGGCGCGCCTCTGACGGCAGAGGAGTTCGAAGGGGCGGAGCTGGACTTCCGGATCCCCGGTCTGACTTATGACATCCAGCCCGACCCTGCCGGGTCCCGGTATGTGGTGGCCCTGAAGAACGAGGGCGATATCGACACCGGCAAGTATGAGGTCTCCTGTGCCGTCAGCGGTACGGACACGCTGGGACGGCCCTGCTCCGCGCAGGACGGCGGCAAGATCGAGCTGCAGCATTATCCCCTGTGGGTGAGGATCCTGGCGATCGTACTGCTGATCGCCCTGATCGTACTGCTGATCTGGCTCTGGTCCAATATGAAGTCCATGCCCAAGCACATCACCGCCGTCAACGGCAGCTTCCTGGCCGGTGGCAAGCAGATCCCCGGTGCCATCAGCTGTAAGTACGTCCGCAACGGACGGAAGCGTGGCTCCCTGACCATCACCTCCCCGAAGGTGATCGCCGACCCCTCTCTGCGGTGCGGCATGACGCTGGAGCTGGAGGCGGACAGCCCCCGTCGGGTGCCTTCGGCCCGGCGGAAGGTCCGGGTGGTGGGCATCACACCTGCCAGCAAGAAGGACACCACCAAGATGCAGGTGGGCGGCACCACCATGACCCGGAACAGTCAGGACCAGTTCATCCGGCTGGGCACTGCCAACGACACCAAGATCGACTGCGGTGCCGGCAGCGGTACGGTGCTGGGCGTGGCGGCCACGGTCCTCAGTGCCGTCAAGGGCAAGAAGGTGGCGGTCTCCATCAGCAGTCTGCGGCTGAAGTTCCGCTGATCCATAAACGAAGATAAAAACACACATATAAATCAGGAGGTAGATCCAAATGGCGAAAGAGATCTTGAAGCCCAATGTGGTGAACGCACCGACCCTGTTCGTGGGCGTGGGCGGCACCGGCGGCAAGGTGGTCAAGCGGGTGGCTCAGATGTGCCGCCCCGAAGAGAAGGTGAACGTGAACTTCGTTTGCCTGGATACCAATGTCAATGACTTGAACAACGTGGCAGGCAGTGGCATGTACCATGTCCAGACCTCCAGCACCCAGACCGTGGGCGACTATCTGACCTATGACCGGGATGCCCTGAAGAACTGGTTCCCCAAGAACGCGGTGATCTATGACAAGACCGTGTCCGAGGGCGCGGGCCAGGTCCGTGCCATCTCCCGTCTGGCCCTGAACGCCTGCATCAAGACCGGCAAGATCATGCCCCTTTACAATGCCATCGACGACCTGTTCCGCAAGGACGGCAAGGAGATGAAGCAGGCCATGCGTGTGGTGCTCGTGTCCACCGCCTCCGGCGGCACCGGCTCCGGCATCATGACCCCTCTGGCCATGTTCATCCGGGACTATGTGTCGAACAAGTACCCCAACACCAGTCTGATCGTCCGCTCTCTGGTGCTCCTGCCCGAGACGCTGGACAGCGTGATCACCTCCGCTTCCGAGCGCGAGAGCCAGCGGCGCAACGCCTACGCCACCATCAAGGAGATCAACGCCTTCATGATGAAGGGCTCCGGCTTCTTCGATGTGGACGAGGACCTGAAGCGTTACCGGGATCTGACCGTGGACTTCAGCGTGGCAGGCACCGGCGAGATGAAGAAGCTGGGCCTGCTGCCCTTCGACTTCTGCTTCCTGCTGGACGGCCAGAACGCTGAGGACAGCACCCTGATCAACGTGGGCCAGTACATCGAGCAGGCCGCCCGTGCCCTGTATCAGCAGAACATCGGCCCTATGCAGAAGGATGCCTTCTCCATGGAGGACAACATCATCAAGGAGATGTCCGCTCCCGGTATGTACGGCCGGAACCGCTTCGGCGGCATCGGTGCCGGTACCCTGCGGTATCCCTATGAAGAGGTGGCGGATTTCATCGCCTTCGACTGGGCCATGGATGCCATCGGCGGCGAAGGCGAGGCCGCCAAGTGGACCAAGTACGACAAGGCCTACGAGGACACCATCCGTGCCTGCCGCAAGAAGGGCATGGCCGAGTCCGAGTGGCCCACCCGTGGTCAGGTCTACACCAGCAAGGTGGACAGCTCCAGAGATAATTTTTCCCGGAACCTGAAGTCCTACTACCTGTCCGAGGCTGAGGACAAGGTGGAGGAGTTCTTCAGCGCGCTGGTCCGTGAGATGCACGCCTCCGTCAACGGCAACGCCGCGATCCAGGGCTGTCAGAACGGTGCCAACCATCTGGCCATGGAGATCGATTACAAGGAGCCCGACAACCGTGGCAAGGCCAAGGAGAACAAGGAGCGGCTCCGTGATTACGAGTCCGCGGTCCGTGGCAACGCCCGGAAAGCGGCGGCCAATGTGGCAGAGAGCATCTTCCAGAGCGAGACCAAGACCATCAACGGCAAGCTGGAGTTCACGCTGGAATACCTGATGAAGACCCCCGCCGGTGAGGTGATCCACCCCAACGCCATGCGTTACCTGCTCTATTTGGTCAAGGCCGAGATGGACGACCGGATCCAGACCACCTCTGCCCAGTTGGGCGATCTGGTGGCAGGTCTGGAGCTGTTCTCCCCCGAGGCGGACGATCCCGCCACCTTCGATGCCGGCTTCAGCAAGGGCAAGGAGCGCAATCTGGACGAGCTGTGCGAGGCTGAGAAGGGCGAGGGCCAGGATCCCGGCTTCTTCGAGAAGCTGTCCGGCTATGAGAAGATCTATGACACCCTGAACAACTGCTTCCCCCAGTACTTCCAGACCATCAAGGAGTACTCCGAGAAGCTGGCAGAGCTGGAGGCCTACAAGGTCGGCGCCGAGTATGTGGGCGAGCTGTGCAAGATGTTCGAGAAGTTCTACCGTGGCTTCGGTGAGAAGGTCACCGCCCTGATCCGCAAGCAGGACGATCTGGTGGATTCCCTGCGGTTCCAGAAGGGCGACTCCGTGCTGAACGTCTGCGCCAGCCGTGAGATGCTCCAGGAGCTGTGCCATACCGCCCGTTCCGCCGGTGAAGAGGGCTCTATGCTGGATTCCGATCTGAACGGCCGGATCTTCGACGCCGTGAAGGCCAACGTGACCTTCGAACGTGAGATCCGCAATGCCGACGTGGTGGAAGAGGACCGCCGGATCGACATCTTCGACCAGATCCTGCTGGGCTACTTCAGAGATTCCGTCCGTCGGGACTGCGAGGCCATCGATGTGAACATCGTGGAGGCCATCGCCATGGAGAACCGTCTGCTGGCCCGGATCAAGGCCCGTGAGGCTCAGGGCAACGGCGAGCCCGTGTTCGACAAGGTGACCCCCGAGGATACCGAGCGCTATGTGCGCCAGATCATGGCCACCGGCCGCCGTCTGGCCGCCCCCGGCATCCAGCGGATCCGCAGCGAAGAGGCCCGTGAGATCGTGCTGTGCGCCTACAACAAGAGTCTGGACAACATGCGCGCTCTGCGGATGAACACTCTGGTCCCCAAGGGCACCAGTGCCGCCGGTGTGGACACCGTGTCCCGCTATGAGCTGCATTTCTTCAACGCTCTGTACAACCTGACCCCCGACAAGCTGGACAAGTTCGCCAGCCCCGACGAGAGCGAGACCCGTTCCAAGAACGCCGGCCTGTACCACGATGCCTACGTCAACTACTCCCGGAACATCGGTCCCGACTCCACCAAGGGCTCTATCATCTCCACCCACATCGACAAGCGTTGGGATTCCATCGCCGTGATGCCGGAGCTGGACTTCGGTTTCCAGGCCAAGCAGATCATGAAGATCCATCAGGCTCTGATCTACGGCCTGATCTACCGGAAGATCACCTTCCGGAGCCTGTCCAACGCCGCGCAGAACAAGCGTGTGTACAAGTATGAGAACTCCGATGAGCGCTATGTGGATCTGACCGTGTCCAACGGCACCCTGTGCGACGAGTTCTATGAGATCCTGGACGCACTGTACATCAGCTCCTCCATCGTCGAGGACATCGGCGTGGTCCGCGCCAGGAAGCAGAAGCGTGACATGACCCGCAAGTCCAACTATGTGGACACCGTCTTCGCCAAGGAGCTCAAGGAGTTCCAGCTGGATTGCGTCCATGAGGGACCCACCAGCCTCTTCGAGATCCCTCTGGCCTACTACAACACCTTGCCCAACAGCCAGCGCTACACCAGCGAGCTGTCCGCTCTGGTGGATGCGGTGATCAAGACCTTCCGGGACGAGCTGGAGACCTGGGAGTCTGTCAACGATGTGAAGTTCCTGCTGTGCAACATCCTCAAGGAACAGTTCCTGCTCCTGATGGCCAACTACGGCAAGTATGAGCAGCTCAACTGCGGTGTGGATCCCAGAGATAACATGGTGCTGGACATCATCTTCCGTAAGATCCGCTCCGTGGTGGAGACCACGCCGGAGCCCGATGATTATGAGGAGCTGATCTCTGGTATGCGTAAGGCGATCGGGTGATCCTCGTCTGCGCATGAAAATGACCGGGGCAGGTCTGTGCCCCGGGGAACGGAGGTGAGAGCGTGTTCACTGTTGTGATCTTAGAGCAGGAGCATTTGGAGAGCATCCGGCAATACCGGGATTTCCTGGCCCCCTTCCTGAAGAACGATCAGATCGCCCTGTGCCGGTGGCGACCGGAGGGTCAGACCCTTCTGGAGACCGTGCCGGAGCTGCATGACTGTGTGGCCCGGCAGGAACGTTGGCGGGCGGTGGTGATCTGCGACGAGACGGGGATCGGTCAGTCCAATCCCTTCGACCGGGTGGACCACTGCGATCCGGTCCGTCCCGCGGAGATGTCCCGGGAGGACTATCTGGCTCTGCGCCGTCAGGCCCGGCTGGATTCCTACGGGAAAGCCGCCCGGGAGCCGCTGGTCCGGCTCATGACCTGGCTCTGTCAGGCTCCCATGACCGATGGTGATGGAGATATCGCCTCGGATCCGGAGTTCGGTGAGTATCTGGCTCAGAGCCAGGCGAAGGCGGCGATCCGCCGTCAGCTCCTGGGGGACTATGTGCCTCAGGTGGAGCTGCCGGAGGAGGTCATCTGCGTGGCCAGACGGTGCTGTGACCGGGAGCTCCATGATATCCGGGTGGCATGGGACCAGAAGGACGAGCTCCAATACTCCCGCTTTTACGATTATAACCTGTATTTCGATAAGATGCGGTATCTGCTCTTCGATGTGTTACCGAAGAGCCACTGCAACTATACCTTTGGATACATCCGGTTCCTCTATGCCATGATGGTGCTGGCGGCCAACGAGGTGCCCATGGGCGCGTTGCGGGCCAACCGGGTGTATGTGATGGACTGCCTCAACGATGAGGAGGCCCTCCGGAGGTTCCTTGGAAGCTACGATGCCAAGCTGGAAGCTACCCGGCTGGCGATCGGAGCCAAGATCCGGAAGCTCCGGGCGACGGAGAAGCCCCGGTTGTCCGACCGGGATGCGGAGGTGATCTTCTGCTCCAATATGACCGTGCCTGTGAACACGGTGCAGGAGTTCGACACCTCGGAGCTGTTCGTCCGGCCTGACGCACTGGGCCTTGCCACCGACTGCCCCACCAGTGAGCGGCGGATGTGGATGGCGGGCTATGACGGCTCCCGGAAGGCACTGAACAAATATCTCAAGCTCCCCAGAAGGGCCCTGCGCCGTACCGTCAGCGATCTTCGCCGGATGGAGCAGGTGGACCTGTCCGTGGCGGACGGGCTCAATGTTTACCAGCTGGAGGACGTGGAGGAATACGTTGCCCGGGAAGAGATGAAGATGGTGGATCTGAAGCTGACGGATCTGTATGACACGGAGCGTTATGACAAGGATCTGAGCGCTCAGGATAAGCGGGTGCATACCATCATCGAACGGCGTATGACCCGGAAGTGGACCCTGATCTTGGGCGGCGCTTCTCTGGGACTGTACCTGACGGGCTTTTTGCCCATGTTCCTGAGCAATTTCCGGGCGACCAACGGCAGTCTGTTCTCTTTGCTGTTCCTGCTGGGCGGTGGCATCCTCATGGCGGCCACGGCGCTGATCGCGCTGTTCGGTATGCGTGTGCCGGTCCGGATGGGCTTCAGCAACTACAACGGCATCATGGACGGCATCGTGGACGAGGTGGAGGGGTCTCTGACCCAGTATTCCAGATACCTGAGCCATGTGTGCAACGTCCGCCGGGGCCATTCCGTGCTGAACTACCGCAGGGATACCGCCGATCCCGACACCATGGCGATCCGGATCCTGAAGAAGCACGAGATGGACGTGATCTGCGCCCGGGAGGAGTTCCATGACGTGTTCGGCGCCTTCCTGCCCAAGGAGAAGCCGGAGACCGATGGGGTCAAGCCCTACGACTACGATTTCTCCCGGCCCAGAGATATGGAGTACCCCATGCCTTATTCCGAGGCACAGCGGACCCGGATCTCCTTCCTCCAGAAGGGGAACGAGGTGGACGTGCCTGTGGATTTCATCCGGTCTATGACGATCAGAAGGGAGGAGCTGCATGATCGAACTGCTGATCAGCCTTGCTAAGATGATCCTGATGCTGCTCCCCTTCGGCGTTTTGTGCTGGTGGAACAGCAAGGCGAACCTGAAGCGGAAGATCCGGTACAAGCAGTTTTTGATGCCCATCGTGGCGCTGGTGCTGTGTATCGTGGCCACCTTCCTGCTGAGTGAGATCTACGATCTGGCGGTGCTGTGCCTGCTGAGGATCGATGACTGGATCCGTTCCTTCGGTGACTGGGTCCTGCGGAAGCTCCCTCAGGCCCTGAAGTCTCTGGGCACCGGTGCCCACGGTCTGGCGGACCTGCTGGAGGGCTTCATCAAAAAGCTCAACCTGAACTTCTGGGCCTTCTATGTGGCCAATGCCCTGATCCTTCTGGCCTATGTGCTGGTCAAGCCCGTCATCCTGCTGCTGATGAAGGGGCTGTTCCGGGACGGTGGGCTGTTCCAGATGCTGGCCGGGATCTTCTATGAGTATGATGAAGAGGATGACCGGTGGGACCTGAAGCCCCGCTTCGGGCAGGCCCGGACCTTCCTGAAGACCATGTATGTGGCCGCCGTGCTGGTGGGTGCCATCGGCGTGCTGGTCTCCAGCCGGCTGTATCTGAACGAACTGCTGACGGCGGTGTACTATCCTGTCTTCAGCGTGATCATCCTCGGCGAAGTCTGCGCCTTCCTCAACGGTCTGACCAAAAAGGAACGCAAGCGTCAGGAAGGGGCCGATGACGAAGAGGCCCGGAAAAGCGTCGACTATTCTTCCATGATGGGTGTCCTGCGGAGCCTCTTCGGGGACAAGCTGGACGCCGAGAACAACGACGTCTGCGAAGCCGATACGGACGGTGCCATGGAGAAAGAGCTTCTGGAGCGGCTGGAGCAGAGCGATGCCATGGCCGAGGAGGCCTATGGCAAGTTCATGCAGGCCCGGGTCCGGGACGGTCTGGACATCGATGCCAACTACCTGCTCTCCGGCAGACAGCTCCTGAACGGTCAGAGCGTGCTGTTCAACGATCCGTTCTACTACGATCTGATCCCCTATATCTTCTTCCCCATGGACCGGGCCCTGCTCCGGCACCAGAAGGTGCTGGTGATCCTGGGTCGCCATGGCACGGAGGAGAACGTGAGTCAGTGGGTCCGTGAGGGTCTGGCCTCGGTGTCCCACATCCCGGATCTTTGGAAGATCGGGGTGCTGGAAGGCCGGGAGGACCCGGAGGAAGAGGTGCCGGTGCCCGACGTGGGCATCCTGACCCGCTCCAGCGTCCATGATCTTCGGATGCATGAACGGAACCGGGACTTCTTCGATCAGGTGGGCTTCGTGGTGCTGATCGAGCCCTCCCGTCTGGTGACCACCGCGCAGGTGGGCCTGAACTCTCTGGTGCGGCATTGCCGCCGGGACAGGAAGAAGCGGCTGGTGTTCTGCTCCGCCGACAAGAACTGCGACGGCCTGCTGGACGCGCTTTCCCATATCCTCATGGTGAGCCTTCAGGAGGTGTCCGCCACCAACCATCACAAGGGCACCGCCTCCTGTATGGTCTGGGATGCCGACGGCGAGCACCTGCAGCACCGGCTGTTGCCCAACATCTCCCGGTATCTGGGCATGGGCACAGAGCTGTCCTTCGCCGCGTTGAAGGAGCAGATCCCCGAGACCCGCTGGTACGGCGGCGACTCCTTCCCGGTGGTGGATATCCAGTGGATCGCCAGACAGTATTATTATGACCTTTTGAAGTATGCCAAGCTCCCTCCCTCTCAGGAGATGATGGACCGGGTGTTCCGGGTGTCCACGGATATGTGGAGCGCTCCGGTGAAGGCGGAGCAGTACATCACCGTGGAGGATGAGAGCTTCAATATGTTCGAGATGCGGCGCAGCTTCGCTACCCGTGCCACCGAACAGGGCTTCATCAATGTGATCTGCCCGGAGTACCTGCTGAAGGACTACATGGCAGACAACGAGAGCATCTTCCGCACCGACCCCAAGGCGATCCCCTACATCACCGCCGACTATGCCCGTACCGTGCGGAACGTGGTCCTGCGGCTGTGTCTGCGCATGAGCACCGGTCTGGTGCCGGAGCGGGACATCGTCCGGGAGCTGGTGATGGTGGACCGGGATGCCACCGATCCTCTGCGGAGCCTGTGGCAGCAGATCTGCCTCAGTTGCGGCCACCTTGGCCACACCACCGAGGATCTGGACGGCAGGCTCCTGCTGCACCGTCAGACCCCCGACGGCGAGGAGGTCTTCACCTCCGAGGTGCTGGTGCATAAGCGCCGCTTCGACATGGATACCGGCAGGATGGAGGATATGTACTGCATCACCAACAGCCGGTTCATCAAGGTGGTGCTGGGGGACCTTGCCATGGCCGAGTATGTGGCGGAAGACGACAATGGCGAGCGGCAGTATCTGGGCACAGAGCTTCGGGGCCATGTGTATCAGAAATATCTGCCCGGTCAGTTCTTCACCTTCGGCGGCAAGTATTACGAGATGCTCCGGGTGACCTCCGAGGGCAAGGTCGTGGTCCGCCGTGCGTCCGAGCATATCCACGGCCGGCCTGCTTACCGGCAGGTCCGTGATTACTACATCGCCCATCCTGTGGACTCTCAGACCATGGGCGAGTGCAAGGACATGGGCACGATCCGGATCTGCCGCCAGTATGCGGACATCCGGGTGCAGAGCCCTGCCTACTGGAAGCTGGACCGTTACAACGATCTGGCAGGCGGTCGACGGGTGGCCATCAACGGCGTGCCCGACCGGATCTACCACAACAAGGCATTGGTCCGGGTGGACCTGCGGCCCGGGGAGACCCTGCCGGAGGGCACCGTCCAGACCCTGACCCTGCTGATCAACGAGGTCCTGCGGACCCTGCTGGCAGAGAACCAGGACTATCTGGTGGCTGTCTGCGGCGGCGAGGCGAGCCTGCCCAATACCTACAGCCTTTACGGCGAGGAGGGCTTCGAGCCTGATGGCAACAGCATCTATCTGATCGAGGACAGTCAGATGGACATCGGTCTTCTGGACACGGTGGAGCGGAATCTGGACCGGATCTTCGCGATCATCTGCGACTATCTGCAGTGGCATGAGGAGAAGCTGGCCTCCGAGGAACCCAAGCCTGAAGGCGATGAGGGCACCGAGGGCGGCGAGCCCGGACAGGACGGGCCCACCGATGCCGACGGCCCCGATGGCGCAGAGCCCGGTGCCGACGGGAAGAAGGAAGGCTTCTTCCGCCGGATCTTGCGGAAGATCCGGGAATTCTTCCGGAAGCTCTTCCGGCGGAAAAAGAAGAAAGCCGAGCCGGAGCCCGAAGCCGGTACGGAGCCCGAAACCGATACAGAGCCCGTGGGAGAGCCCGGTGTGCCTGACGACGAGCCTCTGGTGCCCCTGGATCCCGCGCCCTCTGAGGAGCAGACCGTGGAGGAAGAGGCTCCGATGGAGTCCCGTGCCCTGTTCAGCCGTCGGCTGGCCGATGCCGAGCCCACCACCGATCCCGGGGACGTGCCCGAGGGGGAGGTGGAGACCGGTGCCGGTTCCGACGGGGACACCGTGGACTACGAGAAGGAGAAGATCCTCAAGCCCGGTGGCAAGCGGGAGCGTCTGGCTTATAAGGACCGCTTCTATCTGCGCTATGGCAGTGACGAGCTGGCCCAGTCCCTCCAGATCCAGGGCGTCCGGGATCTGCTGACGGGCCTTGGCTACAGCAACAGCGCCCTGACCCAGGCCCGGAAGGGCAAGGATGTGGCGGATCTGGTGGAGCGGACCTTCGTCCCCGGACGGGAAGGCGCCCACTACTGCGACTTCTGCGGCTGTGACATGGCCGGTATGGACTTCGATGTACTGGGAGACGGCCGTGAGCGTTGCCCGGATTGCGCCCGGACGGCGGTGAAGAGCCTCGATGAGTTCGTGGCCCTCCATGACGCGGTGCTGAGGAACATGAAGATGCTCTTCGGCGTGAAGATCAACGCGCCGGTCCATGTGCAGATGGTCAACTCCAGGAAGCTCCACCGGAAGCTGGGCCGGACCTTCGTCCCCACCGGCAACTCCGACGGACGGGTGCTGGGCGTGGCGATCAAGGATGGCAACGGTTACAGCATCCTGGTGGAGAACGGAGCCCCCAAGCTCATGTCCACCATGACCATGGTCCACGAGATGACCCACATCTGGCAGTACCTGAACTGGGACGGCCGGGACATCAAGAAGACCTATGGCAAGGACGAACTGGAGGTCTACGAGGGCATGGCCAAATGGGTGGAGATCCAGTACGCTTATCTGATGGGCGAGACCGCCACAGCCAAGCGTGAAGAGATGATCACCCGGCACCGGCAGGACGAATACGGCCGGGGCTTCGTGAAATACGCGGACAAATATCCTTTGACCATCGGCTCCAGCGTCAGTGGGAAAACTCCCTTCGATGAACCCAAGAGACCTTTGTGATAGAAGGAAGAAGCAGGGAGCGATCACGCTCCCTGCTTTTTTGAAAGGAAGGATGAGAAAATGAGAAGGAAGATCACGGAATGGCTCAGTATCCAACGGGTGAAGGATCCCGGGAAGATGGTGCTGAGCGTGATCATACTGTTCAACGTGGTGTTGCTGCTGGTGGCGGCACTGGTGATCAGCTCTTTGTCGGTGGACGGGACGGAACGGATGGGCTTCGTGGAAGCGGCGTTCTGTACGGTGATGATGATCCTGGACGCAGGCTGTATCCAGTTCGTGGTGGCGGATATCGGACAGTCCGGTGTGCTGATCGTACTGGCCTGTCTGGCGGTGGTGATCATCGGGATGATCACCTTCACCGGCTCCCTGATCGGTTACGTCACCAACTACATCTCGAATTTCATCGAGAACGCCAACGAAGGCAAGCACAAGGTCCGGGTCTCGGACCATGTGGTGATCCTGAACTGGAACACCAGAGCCTCGGAGATCCTGAACGACTTCCTCTTCAGTGAGAAGAAGCAGAAGATCATGGTGCTGGTCAACGGCCGGAAGGAGGAGATCCGGAAGGAGATCGAGGAACGGATCGCGGATACCGTGGCCCGTCAGAACCGACTGGTGGAGCAGCGGTATCGGCATCTGCCCTTCTTCGCCAGAGTCATGGCCATCCGGAAAAACCGGTTCCGCCGGAACCTGACGGTGGTGGTCCGGGAGGGCGACGTGTTCTCCACCAAGCAGCTGCAGGACATCTCTCTGGAACGGGCCAGATCCATCATCATTTTGGGCAACGATATCAACAACACCCTCTGCCGCTACGAGCATCGGGAACGGGTGGAGACCAGCGGCCGGGGCAATTCCCAGACCATCAAGACCCTGATGCAGGTGGCGGACATCACCTCCGCCGAGGATTCGGCGGCAGACCAGAAGATCATCGTGGAGATCACCGATGACTGGACCTGGGAGCTGGTCCGGAAGATCATCCGGAGCAAACAGGTGGAAGGCCGATGCGACATCGTGCCGGTCCGGGTCAATCAGGTGCTGGGCCAGATCCTGTCCCAGTTCTGTCTGATGCCGGAGCTGAACTCTACCTACGAGGAACTGTTTTCCAACCGGGGCGCCGAATTCTATTCCATCCCTCAGGAGGTGGGCAACTTCCCGTCCTACGCTAAACAGTATCTGGCGAACCATCGCAGAGCGATCCCGCTGACGGTCATGGAGCACGGCGGCAAGCACTACTGCTACTATGTGGCTGAGTGTGACGAGGATCTGGCACGGACCACCACGGATCCGGTGCCCAGTGAGTTCAAGGTGGCGCTGGACCGTGATTACTGGATGGAGCATAAGAGCATCGTGATCCTGGGCCACAACAGCAAGTGCCGGGACATCATGCAGGGCTTCCGCTCCTTCTGCGCGGAGTGGGACCGTGATGGCGATCCGATCGTGGATATCATGGTGATCGATGACCGGAAGAGTCTGGAGCGGATGGACTACTACCGGGACTACCCCTTCGTCACCGCCACCGTGGCGGCGGACGTTTATGATGAGAAGACGGTCTGCGACGCGATCGAGAAGTTCGTGGCGACCTATGATCACGATACCAGCATCCTGATCCTGTCCGATGATTCGGTGCTCAATGAGGACATCGATGCCAACGCCCTGTCCAGCCTGATCTATGTGCAGGAGATCATCGACCGGAAGATGCGGGAGCCCGGCTTCGACCCCGGCAGCATCGATGTGATCGTGGAGATCATCGACCCCAAGCACCATGACATCGTCAACAAGTACTCCGTCAACAACGTGGTGATCAGCAACCGTTACATCAGTAAGATGATCGCCCAGATCGGCGAGGTGGATGCCCTGTTCGACTTCTATTCCGACATCCTCAGCTATGACGAGGAGGGTGGCGACAGCAAGGAAGTTTATATCAAGAAGGTGGGACAGTATTTCAGAGAGGTCCCCGGTCCCTGCACCGCCGAGCAACTGATCCGGGCGGTGTTCGAGGCCTCGGTGGACGCGTCGTTGCCGGAGGAGGAGCGGGAGCCTGTGCTGGTGCTGGGTTACGTCAGACCCAGCGGGAAACGGGTCATCTTCGGCGGTGACCAGTCCCAGATCCGGGTCCATCTGCAGCCGGAGGACAAGCTGATCCTCTTCGCCAGCCATTGACGGGGGGACACGCGCCATCCTGAAGGGTGGCGCGTCAGACTGTCAAAAAAGTGGTGTCATTCCGAGACCAGTCCGCAGACTGGTCGTGGGAATCCCCCAATCAGTAGGGAAATATATCGAAAACCTTCCCGAAAAGTTAGGGGATCGCCACGTCGGGCTTTGCCCTCCTCGCGAAGACATGGTTTTTTGACACGCTGACGCGCCATCCTGAAGGGTGGCGCGTCGTTTTCGTGGTTTACAAATGGGGCGAAAAATGATAAGATCGAAAGAAAAAGGTCTGTCCGGGGCTTCCCGGATGGGGACAGGAGGACGCTATGAAGAAGAAACTTCTTTGCCTGCTGTTGGTGCTGGCGACGGTGCTGACGGTGTTGCCTGTTGGCGCGTTGGCGCAGGGGACGGAGGTGCTGCTGGAGCTGGAGACTTCGGTGGAGGCTCCGAAGCTCCGCGCGGCCGGGCCGGGACTGGCGGCCGGTACCCATGAGGACTGGTTCGATCGGCTGAGCGGTCTGCCCCAGTATGCCGTGGACTTCTACGGCTGGCTGGAGGACAACCGGGACGCCGGAGAGGCGCTGGCGGACCCCACGGTGGCGGATACCCATAACGATGCCTGCGTCTATGAGCTGGCCACCCTGCCCGGTACCGTGAGCTATACTTACAGCACAGGCGAGGACCCCAAAGCCAAGGCCCAGGAGGCGGTGCTGGCCCATGCCGCTCCGGTCTTCGAGGAGGCCATGCTCTACGGTGTGACGGTGTTCAGCGCCTTCGACCGGGATCACCCGGAGGTGTTCTGGCTCACCGGTACCACCAACTGGTCCTGGTCCCTGACCTACAACTATCATGGCGACGGCGGTACCGGTACCGCCACCTACTCCATGCGGGTGATGCTGGTGCTGAAGCAGGGGGACTTCGATATGCGTCAGTCCCAATATCAGACCGCCGCGGCGGTGGCGGAGGGGATCGGCCGCATGGAAGGCCATGTGGCGGACCTGCTGGCCGGTGTCCCCGGGGAGGCGCCGGTGTCCGAACAGCTCCGGTATCTGAACCGGGAGCTGACTCTGCGGAACGCTTACAACATCACGGCTTCCCCTGACGTGTCCTACGCCCCGTGGAAGGCGACCAGCGCTCTGTCCGGCGGCGAGGATGGGCAGGGGCCTGTGTGCGAGGGCTACGCCCGTGCCCTGAAGGTCCTGTGCGACCGGCTGGGGATCGGCTGTACGCTGGTGGAGGGCGATGCCAAAGCCACCGCCACCGGTGCCACGCAGGCTCATATGTGGAACTATGTACAGGTGGACGGCGGCTGGTACGCCGTGGACGTGACCTGGAACGACCCGGTCACCAGCCTGTCCGGCGATCCGGCCGTGTCCGGCAAGGAGTCTGAGGACTGGTTCCTGCTGGGTGCTGACAGCCCCGTGGCGGAGGGACTGACCTTCCTGCAGTCCCACCCGGTGGAGAATATCGTCATCAGCGGCGGTCTGGCCTTCGTCAACGGCCCGGTGCTGGCGGAGGATGCCTACGCTCTGCCCGAGGGCTTCATGGACATCGCTCCTTACCGTACCGGTGAGGGCTTCACCGCGCCTGTGATGGAAGGGAAGGTCTTCGGCGGTTGGTATGCCGATGCCGCCATGACCCAGCCTCTGCGCCCGGAGCAGGTCACGGGCTGGGCTTATGCCAAGTTCGTGGACGAAGCTACCTTGTCCCTGAAGTTCCAGTTCACCAAGGGGACCACCGCCCAGTCCGAGCGCACGGACCTGCGCCTGCTGACGGCGGTGGACGGGCTCCGCTACCGGGCCGTGTCCTTCCGGATCGGTCTGGGCGGTCAGGAGACCTCCGCTACCAGCGACCGGGTCTATCAGCAGGTCCGGGCAGGTGACAGCCTGATCTCCGGACCTCAGGGGATCTTCGGTCAGGATGCGGCTTACTTCGTCACCTATACGGTCCAGAACGTGCCCCAAAGCGCCTTCGACATGGAGTTCACCGTCACCCCCCGGTGGCAGACTCTGGACGGCACTTGGGTGGACGGTATCGAAAGATCCTTCACGATCGGGGGATCTTGCTGAAAATAGATAAAATTACCTGTTGAAATCCCCTTGACCCTGTGTTATAGTGGTACTAATGGGAAAAGTACCCGATCAAATATGTAAAGGAGCGTATCGAGATGAAGCAGATGTATGAGCTGGCCGAGATGGAAGTCGTCCATTTCGAGATCGAAGATGTCATCACCACCAGCGGTGGTCTGATCAATGGCGGCGTGGGCTCCGGTGATGTGGGTCAGTTCGATGACCTGTTCCCCGGTCTGTCCGGTAAGAACTGAAAACTTGAGGACAGGCGCCGCCGCTGGCGGCGCCTGTTTTCGGAGATGGAGAAGCTATGAGTGAATTCACCCTGGCGCTGGCAGGACGGAAGATCCATGTGTCGGCGCATACTGAGACCTTCCTCCCCTTCTTCAGGGACTACCTGACGGAAGGCCCCGCGGATATGGAGATCGTCACCACCATGGATGACATCATCTATGAGCGCAACCGCTCCGCCCGGGAGGAATATGTGGAGGGGAAGCCGGTGACGGTGTACCCCAACGGCTATCTGGAAACGCTGGCGATCTACCGCAAGATCGCGGAGAAGATGCTGGACTTCGATACCCTCCTGTTCCATGGCTCTGCCATCAGTGTGGATGGGCAGGGATATCTGTTCACCGCCAAGAGCGGCACCGGCAAGTCCACCCACACCGCCTTCTGGCGGGAGACCTTCGGAGACCGGGCGGTGATGGTCAATGACGACAAGCCGTTGCTCCGGATCATGGACGATCATGTGCTGGTCTGCGGCACGCCGTGGAACGGCAAACACCGGCTGGGCAACGATATGTGCGTGCCCCTGAAGGGCATCTGCATCCTCAGCCGCGCGGAGGAGAACCAGATCCGCCAGATTTCCGCGGCAGAGGCCATGCCCATGCTGATCCAGCAGAGCCACCGCCCCAAGGATCCGGCGAAGCTGGCCAAGGTGCTGGAGCTGTTGGAAAAAATGACGAAGCGGACCGGGCTGTATGCTCTGGGCTGTAATTTAGACCTCCAGGCGGCCATGGTGGCCTACAATGGGATGAATGGAAAGGAATAATAACTATGAAACTGAAAGATGGATTCGTTACCCACGACATGGGCGGAGAGCAGATCATGGTCTCCACCGGCAGCACCGCGTTCTCCGGCCTGGTCCGTTCCAACGGCACCGCCGCCTTCATCGTGGACTGCCTGAAGGAAGAGACCACCCGTGAGGAGATCATCGCCAAGATGCTGGACAAGTATGACGCTTCCGAGGAAGTGATCAGCGCTGACGTGGACAAGATCCTGGCCAAGCTCCGCTCCATCAAGGCTCTGGATGAGTAATACCACCTTCGAAGAGGTCCTGCGGACCCAAGGCAGGCTGATCCACACCAACGTGGGGGACAGCATGCTGCCGCTTCTGCGGCAGGGACGGGACCTGATGGTGATCGAGCCCCGGCCCGAGGGCCCCTGCAAGCGTTATGACGCGGTGCTCTACAAGCGTCCCAACGGCAAGTATGTGATGCACCGGATCCTGAAAAAGCGGTCCGATGGCTACGTGATCTGCGGTGACAACCGCTGGATGCGTGAGTTCGGGGTGCCCGATGAGTGGATCATCGGCATCCTCACCGGCGTGCTTCGGGACGGGAAGGATCTGGTCCGGGTCACGGACTTCAAGTATCGGCTATACGTCCACCTGTGGTGCGACTTCTATTGGATCAGAGCCTTCATCCTCCGGGTCCGGGGGAATCTGCGAAAGCTCAAAAGGAAAAAGAAATGAAACATAAAACCGGCGATAAAGCGACCCTTGGCTGGATCGTCGCCGTTGCCAAGGGCAAAAAGCGGTATGTTGCCGCCCTGACGCTGGTCCAGGTGGTGCTGGGCGTGTCCAGTATGGGCTATGCCCTGTTCATGGGCGAGCTGGTCAACGGCGCCGTGGCCGGGGACGCGAAGCACTTCCTGTCCTATGCCGGCGCGCTGGTGGGGCTGGTGGTGGTCCAGTTCATCCTGCGGACCCTGTTCCGCTTTTTGGACGAGTACACCAAGTCCTCACTGGAGAACGGCTATAAGCGGCGGCTCTTCGACTGCCTCCTGCGGCGGGACTATGCCGCCGTCACTGCCACCCACTCCGGTGAGTGGCTCAACCGCATGACCTCCGATACGGTGGTGGTGGCCGGTGCCGTCTGCCATATCCTGCCCGGTGTCTGCGGGACGCTGGTGCGGATGATCGCATCGCTGGCGCTCCTTCTGGCGATCGCCCCCGGTCTGGGTCTGGTGATCCTGGCCGGTGCCCCGGTGGTGATCGGTCTGACGCTGGTGTTCCGGAAGCTGCTCAAACAGCTCCATGTGAAGGTCCAGTTGGCAGACGGTCAGTTCCGGGTCTTCATGACCGAGCGGCTGGGCAGTCTTATGATCCTCCGGGCCTTCGGGCAGGAGGAAGCGGCGCTGGATCAGGGCGATGTGAAAATGGCGGCGCACAAGACCGCCAGAATGAAAAAGAACCGGATCTCCAGCACCTTCCACAACGGCTTCGCTGTGGTGATGAACTGTATGTATGTGCTGGGAGCCGTGTACTGCGGCTATGGCATCCTTCGGGGCACCATGGCCTATGGCGATTTCACCACGGTGCTCCAGCTGGTGAGCCAGACCAACGGTCCGATCGCCAACATCTCCGGCTACTTCCCCCAGTATTCTGCCATGCTGGCCAGCGCCGAGCGGCTCATGGAGATCGAGGAGTACCGGAAAGAAGAGGCTCTGCCTGCCCACGGGGACCTGCCCCGGTACTACCGGGAGGAGCTCACCGAGATCGGTCTGAAGGCCGCCTGCTTCACCTACCTGCCGGTGGGTGAGGCGGAGAACGGCAAGGAAGGCCGCCGGACGGTGCTCAGGGATATGGATATGACGATCCGAAAGGGCGAGTATGTGGCCTTCTGCGGCCCCTCCGGCTGTGGCAAGAGCACCGTGCTGAAGATCCTCATGGCCATGTACCGGCTGGATGCGGGAGAAGTCTATGTGGCGGCGAAGGACGGGGAACAGCCCCTGACCGCCGGCTGGCGTGGTCTGTTCTCCTATGTGCCCCAAGGCAATCAGCTCATGAGCGGCACCATCCGGGAGGTCGTCACCTTTGCCGATCCTCAGGCCATGACCAGAGATCGGGATATTTACCGTGCCCTGACCATCGCCTGCGCGGACCAGTTCGTGAAGGAACTGCCGGAGGGACTGGATACCCAGTTGGGTGAGCGTGGCGCGGGCCTGTCCGAGGGACAGATGCAGCGCATCGCCATCGCCCGCGCGATCTTCTCCGACCGCCCGATCCTCCTGCTGGACGAAGCCACCAGCGCGCTGGACGAGCAGACTGAGGCGAAGGTGCTGGAAAGCTTACGGAACATGACGGACAAGACCGTCATCATCGTGACCCACCGCCCCAAGGCGCTGGAGATCACGGATAAGATCATCCATTTCACTCCCGCTGAGGACTGATCGGATCATATAGTGATGAAGGGCGTGCTGCAAGATCATTGATCTTGCAACACGCCCTGCTAAGTTTCCTTTTGCGGCGAGGGGCGGTGATGCTTGCCATTTGATGGTT
>JAFNXT010000096.1 GCA_017378975.1 Oscillospiraceae bacterium | reverse complement strand
GAGGGGACGGGAGACCGCCCCCTACGAGGTGGGGCGCGGCCTGGGGGCCGCGATGGGCGGGTCGGTGACCCGCCCCTACGGAGATAGGGGGCGGTGGGGGATGAGGGTTTTTATGGAGGTCAGGATGAGAGGGTTCATGAAGATGTTTCGGGTGGATGGGGAGCCTTTGCTGGTGCCGGAGGCGGGGGTGGAGGTATCCTGGTCGGATCTGGAGAGTGAGGACAGCGGTCGGGATGAGGCCGGGGTGACCCATCGGATGGTGTTACGGCCCTTGCTGGGGGTCTGGTCCTTTTCCTATGATGCGGTGACGGAGGAGGAGAAGCGGTATCTGGAACGGGTGTTCGGGGAGAAGTCAGAGTTCCGGTTCACCCATCCGGATCGGGTGTATGCGGACCGGGAGGTCACCTGCCGGGCTTATCGGAGCGGCTATGGGATCTCGTGGTACTGCGCCCGGACCGGGCTTTGGCGTGGGTTGAAGTTCGATATCGTGGAGTGTTGAGGGGGAGGTTCGGACTCCCCCCGGCCTCGCGTCGCTCGTCCACCCCCCTCATAAATGAGGGGGCGAGGGGGGTCGCCACGTCGCTTTGCTCCTCGAGATGACAGCGTTTTTTTGGGGGGGCGGCGACGGCGAAGGACAGCCAGCCGCCCTACAGGGGAGTGGGGGATCTTTTGGTGTTTCGTTTCTTTGGGTGACATGGTTTTGAGAGGGAGGTTTGGGTTTGTTTCGTCGGTTGGTGTTTGAGGATGGGACGGTGGTCGGTGTTGGGGGCCGGGTGGGAGACAATGTTCGCAGGTGCTCGGTGGTCCAATGTGTCAACGGTGAGAAGGAGCTGTATCCCGGTGCGGTGTGCGCCGCGGCGTTGGAGGCTGTGGTGCAGATGGAACGGCCGGTCACGGTGGGAGAATGGGTCAGCGTGTACAGCGTAGGGGCCAACGGTGAGGAGACGGCGGTGGGCCGGTTCCGTTTGGAGAAGCCGGTCCGGGAGAAGGGGCGGCTGTATCGGCTGGTGGGCTATGACGCGGTAAGGATGCTGGACAGGGATCTGACCCAGTGGCTGGCGTCCCTGTCGGGGTGGCCCTACGGTCTGGCGGACTTCGCCGGGATGGTGGCCGGAGCCTGCGGTGTGGAGCTGGTGGTGGGGCAGATCCCCAATGGCGGTTTCGCTGTTCAGAAATTCTATCAGGCCGGAGTCACCGGCAGGCAGATCCTCCAGTGGGTGGGGGAGCTGGCCTGCCGGTATCTTTATGCCGATCCCGAGGGCGTGCTTCGGTTTGGGTGGTATGAAGACCGGGGAGGTCAGATCCTGCCGACGGGGGATGACTATTATTTCGCCGGGGCTCTGAAGTATGAGGACTATGAGGTGGCGGCGATCGATGGGGTGAAGGTGCGCCTGGCCGGGAATGAGAAGGGTCTGCTGTGGCCCGATGGGGCGGCGGAGAACCCCTATGTGATCGCCGGGAACCCGATCGTTTTGGCGAGGGTGGACAGCTCCCTGCGCCCTTATCTGGAGGTGATCCGGCAGGAGCTGGGGGCGTTGCCTAAGTACCGGCCCTGCAAGGTGTCGGTGCCGTCCACCAGAGAGATCCGGGCCGGTGATGTGGTGACGGTGGAGGATCTCTACGGGGTCCGGTTCCGGACGCTGGTGATGACCCGGACGGTGGTGGGACAGCGGCAGACGTTGGAGTGCGTGGGCGCGCAGGTCCGGGGGGACGCGGTGGACCGGAGGTCCCCGGAGCAGATCGCGCAGGATTCAGTGGACCGGCAGAGCCAGAAGGACATCTTCCGGAAGCTCACCGACGGCGGCAAGGTCCAGGGTCTGTTCATGGGCGAGGATGGGAACATATATGTGAACGCATCGTATATCAAGACCGGGACCCTGGACGCTTCGGCGGTGGAGGTGAAGGATCTGAGCGCGTCCAACATCTCCGGCGGTACGTTGGACGCTTCGAAGATCACGGTGAAGGGTTTGAGCGCGTCCAACATCTCCGGCGGTACGTTGGACGCTTCGAAGATCACGGTGAAGGGTTTGAGCGCCGGATCGGTCACGACGGGACGGCTGAAGTCTTCGGATGGGAGCGTGTATTTCGATCTGGAGACCGGGCAGATCGTGTGTCAGGGCGATGGGAAGAAGGCCGTGATCAGCGGCGGCGATGTGAGGCTGTACAACGGCAGTGGGACGCTGGTGGCTATGGTCACGGCGGACAGTTCCAACGGATGTTTGAAGCTGTATGACAAGGACGGGACAGAGCGGCTGGGGATCACGGCATCGGTGGCGGGGCCCATGGTGACGCTTTGGGACGCGGATCTGCAAAGACAGGTATCCTCGCCGGTGTGCTTCCGGGAGGTCGGGGGCGTGAAGGTGGTCGGGGTGGGGTGACCTGCCCCTACGGGGGAAGACGGACTCCCCCCGCCCCCCTTATCAATGAGGGGGTTGGAGATGTGACGTTTTCTAGTCGCCTGCGGCGACGGCGAAGGCATGCCTTCGCCCTACATAGGGGGCGAGATGGAGCCCGATCAAGATAGAGGAGGTCATTTTGAGAGTTATACATAAGATGACGGTGCATTTGGATGACCGGCGGTATTTGCCTGGGCTGGATGCGGTGCAGTTGGATGCTGACACCAGAGTGTTGGAGCTGACGCTCATGGCTGGGGGCGTGGCTTGGGAGGTGCCTTCCGGCATGGGCGTTTCGGTGGCCTTTCGCAAGAGCGACGGCCGTGGGGGTTGGTATGATAAGCTGCCGGATGGGTCTAAGGCTTGTTCCGTCAGCGGCAATGTGGTGACGGCGGTGCTGGCACCGGAGGTGCTGACTTGTGCCGGGAAGACCGAGGTGGCGGTGATCGTTCAGGATCCCAGCACACTGGATCAGATCGCGGCCTTCCCGGTGACGGTGGATGTGGCACGGAATCCGGCGGCGGGGCAGGGGCTGTCCAACGACTATTTCAAGTATAAGACCCTGACCGAGGTGAACGATGCGGTGGTGGGCTTCGGGAAGGAACTGGAGAGTTTCTCGGAAAGCCTGCGGCCGGAGAAGTTCACGTTGACGGCGGCCAATGTGGCCAATG
>JAFNXT010000008.1 GCA_017378975.1 Oscillospiraceae bacterium | reverse complement strand
GCGCGCATCTTATAAGTATACTTGCCGCCGGCGGTCAGACCGGTGTTGCTGTAAGCGGTGACGTCGCCCTGATCGTTGGTCAGGGTGTTGCCCCGGTCGCCGAGGGTCTTCACCACGGACCAGCTACCGTCGGCGTTCTGCCGCCAGATCTGGTAACCGTGGGCGGAGCCGACGGCATCCCAGCGGAGCCGGATCCGGAAGGTGGCGTTGCTGTAAGGACCGTCCCAAACCACGGCGGCAGGCATGAACTTGACCTCGGAGAAGTCAGAATAGATCCGCTCACTGCCGTTCTGGATGTAGGCCCGGACCTTGTAGTAATAGGTCACGCCCACGGTCAGGCTCTGGTTGGTGTAGCTGGTCTGCTTGCCGTCCTTGACGGTCTTGATGCTCTGCCAGCCGGTGGAGCCGTCGGGAGAGGTGGAGCGGTAGATCTGATAACCATCCGCACCGTCCACAGCGGTCCAGGTGACCTTCACGGAGGTCTGCTCCTTGCTGTAGCAGGAGGTGATCACGGGGGCGGACAGGACCACATAGCTCGGATCCGGCTCGCCGCAGGTGACGCACTTGCCGTCCTCATAGGCGTGGCCCGTGGCAGGGAGGATCTCGGTCTGGGTCACGCCGCAGGTCACGCAGGTGGTGGTGGTGTAGCCATCCTTGGTGCAGGTGGGCACGACGCAGTCCACGGTGTACTGGTGGGTGTGGGGTGTCTGGCTGTTGGGACGGTAGTCCTTCTGGGCCATGGGATAGGCGGCGTGGAATTCGGCGGTGTCGTATTCCTCGTACCGGCGATGGTCCGGGAAATTGGCCTCGCAACGCAGGAAATAGTTATACTCGCTCCGGCCGGCATCCCAAGTAGCATCCAGATCGTAATACAGGCCGTCCAGCTCTACGATGTTCCAGCCGTGGGCACCGCCGCCGCCGGTGCCGGCGATCAGCCGGGTGTCTATGCCGCACTCCAGCGCCAGCCGGTAGAACAGCACGGCGTAGCCCTGGCACACGGAGGTCCCATTGATCAGGGCACCGTAGGCGGTGTACTGCAGGAGATAGGTATCGTCGCTGTCATAGTCGTAGGTCACATGGTCGGTGATGTAGTCGTAGATGGCAAGGACCGCGTCGTAGTCGCTTTTGCCCTCCAGCGCCAGATCCTCCAGCAGGTCTTCCACGGCGGCATCCACGGCGGCCTCCTGGGCAGGGGAGGTGTAGTAGGTCATGGTGTAGGTGAACTTCAGCTCATAGCCCGCGCTGGTGCCGGTGCCGGTGATACTGCAGGAATAGCTCTGATACTGCCACATGAGGTAGTCGCCCTGCGTGGGGACACCGGTGTGGGCCAAGGCCAGACGGAAGACATCGTGGGCCTGCTGGCGGTCATACTCCGGGATGGCCAGATGCACCACACAGGTGGCCAGCCGCTGTTCCAGCTGCGCGCGCAGGATGACGGCGGCTTCTTCCAGCGAGGTGGCGTAGACGATGTCGCCGCTCTCGTCGGCTTCCAGCCGGGGGGCGGTGACCGGTACGTTTTCGGTCACCTGAGGGTACAGGGGATTGGTGTGGCTCACCTGATCGCGGATCTGGACATCGGCGGCGTGGACAGCCGGGAGCCCAAGGCCCAGAAGGAGCGTCAGGATCAGGATCAGACAGGTCAAACGTTTCATTTTCATTTCCTCCTGATGATTTTAGCAAGATATCTGCTCAGCAGAGCAGGCATGCACAGGGAAAGATAGATGCCGCAAAGCAGGACGTAGACCGTGCCGCCGATCACCACTCCCAGCACGGTGGCCACCGTGGGGGAGGGGAACAGGGGGCAGATCAGTTCCAGCAGGACATACATTAGGATGCCGGGGATCAGCATGGGCAGACAGACCCGGAGATACCGGTCCACCGGCAGGTCCCGGCGGACAAGCACGGTCTGGCTGACGCAGACCGCCAGCTCTGCCAGCAAGGTGCCGATGGCGGCACCCATGGCCGAAAGATGGGGGATCAGCAGGGCATTGGCGATCAGATTCACCACCGCGCCAAGGCTCACGGAGAAGATATAGCTCCGGTCCCGGTGCTGGGGGATCAGGAATTGGGTCCGCAGGACGTTGCCCCAGGAGATCATCATCACCGTGGGGGCCAGTACCTTCAAAAGCCCCATACAGGGCAGGAACTCCTCCCCAAGGAACATGGGCACCAGCACGTCGGCGATGCCGGCGATGCCGAAGGCCATGCCGCAGGACAGGAACATGGCGAAGACCATGGAGTCCCGGATATACTGGCGGCTGAGCTTGGTCATGCCCTTGGCGGCGAGATTCGCCATCCGGGGGAGCATGACGGTGCCCAAGGCGGTGATCAGCCCTGCGGGGATGTTCAGGATCTTCTCACTGCTCTCGTAGAAGCCCACCTGCGCGTAATCGCTCATGAGCCGGAGCATGACCTTGTCCATCATCTTGTACAGGCTCACCGCGATCACCGGGATGAACAGGATCAGCTCCGGCTTCAGGTGGCACAGCAGTCGGGACAGGCTGGGGCGGTGCCACCGGACCTCCTTCTTCACATACAGCCACAGATAGCTCTGGGAGAAGAAGGTGCCCAGCACCAGGATCAGGGTGTAGACCCACAGATCGTCTTTGGACCGGACGAACAGGAAGATGCACACCAGCGTCAGGAGCTTCATGGCGATGTTCCTGCCTACGGTGAGCTTGAATTTCTCCAGACCGAAGAACAGCCAGCTGATGTCCAGCATGCCGGTGAGCACATAGATGCCCTGGATCAGGAAGATGAGCCGGTGCTCCGGCTCCGCCAGCAGGGCGTAGGCGATATATGCCACCAGCGCGATCGCGGAGCAGATGGCCTGCAGGCCGTAGATCTCCCAGAAGGTCCGGGAAAGCTTCCGGGGGTCCTCCCGGACGGCGGCGATGCTCCGGTTGCCGTGGTTCTTCACGCCCAGCATGGCCACCAGCATGAAGTAGTTGGCTACGGTGTAGGTATAGGAGTAGATGCCCACACCGTCGGCACCCAGCACCCGGGACACATAGGGCGTGGTGATCAGAGGCAGGACGATCGCCAGCATCTGATAGATGATATTATAGATGAGATTGGTCTTGATCGAGCTCATGGATCAGCCTCCGGTACGGCCCAGGAGCTGTTTGCCCCGTTGGAGCCCCAGCCTCAGGATCTCCAGCGCGTACTCCACAGGACGGACCGCCTCGGCGCGGGTGGGTCTGCGGAACAGCAGGGTGATGGAAAGGAGCAGGGGGAAGTTATAGAACACGTCCAGCAGGTAGCTTTCGGAAACACCGAAGACTGCCATCACCAGAAGGCAGGCCACCAGAGAGATATGGTCCCGCTTACCGGCCCTCCACAGGGACAGGCCCATCAGGCCCAGCAGGGACAGACCGGGGATCAGTCCGAAGTACAGGATCGCCCGCATATAGGAGTTGTCCAGGATCAGGGGCTTGGCATCGGAGGTCTGGGCCGCCATGGTGGTGACGAAGGGCAGGTCCTGTCCGAAAAGTCGGAGGCCGAAGTCCTCCAGCACCTGATGAGAGAAGGACAACCGCTTGGTCAGCAGTTCGTTCAGGCTGTCCCAGAAGGGGACGCCCTCCCGGTAGAGGATGGCACCCAGCAGGCACAGGAGGAACAGACCGGCGAGGATGCCCACGAAGACCTGAGGCGTCCATGGACGGGAGGCGAGCCGGTGTTCCAGCTTACGGGCAAGGCACATGACCGCGATGATCATGAGCATGACGATCAGACCGGTCCGGCTGATCGCCAGGAAGTAGGTCACGGCACTCAGGACCACCCAGAACAGGATGTCCATGGTACCGATCTGGCGGAACCGCAGATAGAACCAGCCCAGACACAGCACGGCCATGTTGGCACCCAGCACGTTGCGGTGGCAGAAACCCATGGTGTTGTAGATCGGACCGCTGCCGTTGAGGTAGTACAGGGTGGGCAGGATCCCTACCTCGTGCAGGAACAGCGTCATGGCGATGGCCACCGACTTGACCAGCAGGAAGGCGTACAGGAGCTTCTGCTTGGGGATGTCCTTGGCGGCGATGGCGATGGTGGCCCATTCGATCATCTGCAGGTCCCGGGTGGACCGCCAGCACAGCACGGCCACCACCAGCGCCCCCAGCACCCACCACAGCTCTTTCCGCCGGTAGGTGGTCAGGAAGGCGATCTTCAGGAACAGGACACCGTAGAGGATGTTCCGGTACAGGTATACCGCCGGCATCCAGCCGGGCTTATAGTAGTTCAGGGTGGTGTTCTCCATGCAGTGGATCACCATCAGCAGGATGAAGGTGGGCCAGAACACCAGCTCGCCCAGCGTGGGTTGGTGTTTCTTCCGCTCCGCCCGGAGGGGGGCGGTGCTGATCGTCTGGGTCATCGGGGGTCCTCCTTTTTCGTCGGGGAAAGGGCTTGCTCGAAGGCGTGACGGTCCGCTTCCGGAAGACCGGCGAGGATCTGGGCCTTCAGCTTGGGGGAGCGGAGGGTCTTGGCCATGCTCTTGAGCCGCTCATAGCCATGGAACAGTCCGGCACGGGTCAGGGACACCATGAGGCGTTCCTTTTTGTCCAGAGGCCGGAAGCGTTCCAGTTGGGAAGCGATCGCCCGGATCTGGTCCCGGTCACCGGCCTTGCAGGCGGCGTAGAGCAGGGCGGACCACTGGCCGCCGAAATACCGGGCCCGGTCCGCCGGGGACAGGGCATCCAAGGTCTCATGGAAGGTGTCCCACAACAGCTCCTTGGTCTGCAGGAATTTTTGCAGATCAGGCACGTTGGAGAAACCATCCATCTCTTTGACGATCTGGACCTGCCGGATCGTGACAGGTCTGTCCACGGCGAAGTAGCGCAGACCGAACTCCACGTCCTGATGGCGGCGGAACCGCTCGTCGAAGCCGCCCAAGCCGCGGACGGTATCGGCGGTGAGGAACAGGTTGCTCCCGGTGCCAAGTGCCGTTTCGCTGAACAGCAGGGCCCGGGCCATGTCCTCCTCGGGAGGGTCGATCCGGTCCCAGCAGACACCGCCCCGGATCTTCGCTACGCCGCAGACCACACTGCCGCAGTCCGGCCGCGCCTGAAGGGTGCGGACACAGCTGGCGATATGGTCGGAGAAGTAGAAGTCATCGTTGTCAAGGAAGGCGATATACTGCCCCTCGGCGGCACGGATGCCGGTGTTCCGGGCGGCGGCACCGTTCCGGTTTTCAGGATGGCGCAGGTACAGCGCCTGCGGATACCGGGCCATGACTTCCTCCGTGGCGCGGCGGGAGGGGCTGTCGGGGGGATTGTCGTCCACCACGATCAGCTGGATGTTGGGCCAGGTCTGGGCCAGCACGCTCCCGATCGCCCGGGGCAGGTACTGCTCGTTATGATAGGTGGTGATGATCACGCTCACCAGTGGCATTTCCATGGTCATCCGTCCATTTTCTTCCGGATCTGGGCCATCGCCGCCTCCGGAGCGTATTTTTTTGCTTCTTCCAGACAGCCCGGACGCATGGCATCCACCTCGTCGGGGTGGGCCATGGCGTAGGCGATGCGTTCCTTCAGAAGCGCAGGCTTTTGCCAGTCGTAATGATAGCCAGTCTCGCCGTTGCGTACCAGTTGGGCGTTGAAATGCCAATCGGTAGCGATCACGGGCAGACCGGCGGAGAAAGCGTCGATGATGGTGCCGGGCATCCCTTCGCCGGGATATACCGAGGGGAACAGGAGCATGAAGCTGTCTTGCAGCGCTTCCACGCTCCGGTCCTGGGGGATGGTGCCCATGTAGTCCACATACTGGCTGTGGCGGGCGCAGAGGGTCTCGAACTCCTGCCGGTAGGCATCCTCCACAGGACCGTAGATCTTCAGCCGTGCCACCGGAGCGTCCTTCCCTTCGTTCACCGCCGCCACCGCTTCGATGGCCTCGGTCATGCCCTTGGTCTTACAGACCCGGCTGAACATGGTGAAGGTGTAGGGGGCCTTGCCGGTGGGGCGCAGGTCTTCGGGGGAGAGGATCTGGAGCCGCTTGAAATTGGGCAGGACCTCCACGTTGGTCAGGCCCAGCGCTTCCAGCTCCTGCTTCATCTGGGGCAGCTCCACCCAGTTCACCTCGAACCGGGCAAGCTGGCGGCGCAGGGAAGGACGCTCTTTGGCTTCTCCGGGCAGGGCACCGCCCACCACGTCATGGTAAAGGCGGCGGCGGAACAGCTTCCCCAGACCGGTGATCAGGGGGAAGAAGAAGGTCCGGCCGTTCCGGGACAACAGGACGAAGATGTGTCCACAGCTCACAAAGGCACGGAAGGTGTCCCAAAGGATCGGGATGGCACGTTGCTTGTAGCGCCAGGTATCCACACACAGGATCTTCCGGTCCGGGAAGGTCCGGCGGAGCTCCTCGTACAGGACCTTGGTCTTGACGGTCTGGCCGTCCAGCAGATCGGTGCCCTGCGCGGTGCGGCCGATCACGGCGATGTCGTTTCGGCTCATCCTTTGCCTCCGGTCTTGGATCTGAAATAACGGATGCCTTCCTTCACACAGTTGCCCGGGGACACCAGCACGGTGTGGGCCCCATGGAGCGCGGCACGGATGGGGCGGCGGGACCGCAGGCTGGCGAAGGACAGCACGGCGTAGTGGCGGAATTTGACGTAGCGGCGTTCTTTGCCGGTGAGCAGATGGAAATAGCGGTGCTTCAGCTCATAGAGCATGTTCTCGCCCCGGACCTTGTTGGAGCCCAGAGAGATCCGGCGGCCCTGATGCAGATACTGGGTCACATAGACCCCGGGCAGATAGCCGGTCTCCATACCGCTTTCGATACAGCGGAGCATCAGGATGAAATCCTGACCGGAGGGCGTTTCACCGAAGCCCTCGGTGGCGAGCAACGGCTCCCGGCGGAACATATACACCGCCGTGGGGCACAGGGAGTGGAGGATGTGGGCCTTCAGCAGTTGCTCGGTGGTGAAGCCTTCGGCGTAGTCCAGCACCCGGCGCTCCACCAGCTTCCCGTTGCCGTCTACCCATTCCACGTCGTGGTAGCTGGCATCCAGCCCGTTGTCCAGCATGAAACGGATCTGCTTCTCCAGCTTCTCCGGGTGGAACCGGTCATCATCGTCCAGAAATGCCACATACTCGCCGGTGCACAGCTTCAGGGCGTGGTTCCGGGCGGCACCGCCGCCGGTGGCACCGGAGGTGGTGGTATACAGGAAGTCGGGGCGCTGACGGTAGGGCTCCAGCGCGGCCTGGGTCTGGATCTGCCACCGGGAGCCGGGGATATTGTCATCCACCACGATCACCTGCAGGTGGGGCCAGGTCTGGGCATAGATGGAGTCCAGCGCCCGGGGCAACATATCACTGCGCTCGAAGGTGGGGACGATCACACTGATCGTAGGATTCGTCATAGGATCGGTCATATGGAAGGTTTGCTCCTTATCTCGATTCTCTTGGGAGGCACCCTGCGGGAGGGCATAACTCAACTAATTACATTATATAAGAAGAGATGCGCTTTTTCAAGCTAAAATGTGGCGCAGGGCTGTGACGGGCGGAGGGAGTTGCGCCCATGATGGGAGGGTGGATGGCGCAAGGATACAGAAAAGGAAATGGATGGAAGCGTATGGGCTGTGGAGAGGGAGAGGTCTGCCGTTTTGCGTGGGTGTATACCTACAAAAATCGTGTGAAAGATTTGGGCATGTCTACAAGATCTCTTTTATCACTTGACTTGCAAGGTCTTTCCATGGTATCCTTACGGTGGTTCCGTACCCATTTATCCACAGTGCGAAGCTTGGGAACGGAGCCTGCTGTTTTGGTGCCCGGTCAGGGGGCCGGACGGCAAATGACCCTGTGATCAATTTTAGAAAGGAAGATACAAGCAATGAAGAATGTGTCCAAGCGTTTCTTCAGCCTGCTGCTGGTCCTGTCCATGGTGATCGGCGTGTTCGCTATGCCTGCCATGGCCGCGCCCGCCCAGACAGAGACTGCCGTGCCCGGCCAGTCCGGCACCGCTGACCAGAGCGGCGCACAGTCCGGCTCCCAGCAGGAGTCTGACGACAAGTTCGTCATCTCTGACGAAGTGATCTTCAACTCCCAGACCCTGAAGGTCGACCTGACCGGCGACATCCAGGTGGATGAGAGCGCGATCGACTACAGTGATCCTTCCATCATCCTGGTGGAGGAAGAGCTGAAGACCATGATGGTCCTGAACGATGACGGTCAGCAGGTGGCCCTGAGCCCCGAGCAGATCGGCACCGTGCTGTACCTGTACCAGCAGTATCTGGACCACTGGACCGCCAACGCCAACGTGCTGGGCGTCCAGGTGCCCTTCTTCCTGGCCTACAACGATAAGGGCGAGGACGGTCTGGGCATCCTGGGTGAGATGCTGGCTCTGGCCAACGTGCCTGTGGAGGCTGTCCGCTCCGGTGCCTACAAGTATGACGACCTGGTGGGCATGATCCAGAACTTCACCTACGGTGATGTGCTGGGCGTGAACTTCTATGGCAGCGCCATCGCCGCCGCCCGGGACGAGGTCCTGGCGCTGGTGGAGGCGTCCGGCGCCAAGACCGTGCCCCAGAAGCTGTTGGTGATCAATGACTGGCTGGCCCATGTCAACACCTTCGATATGCCCTACATCATGAACTCCGGCAAGGAAGAGGGCGAGAAGCCCATGATCGCCGAGAACCCCGGCAAGCATGAGCGTTACGATGATGTTTACAATGTCATCTTCAACGACTACAAGCCCCAGATCGCGGCCCAGTTCCATGACCCCATCTATGCTGAGGTCGTGGCCGGTCTGCGTCAGAACTTCTATCAGGAGGCCATCCGTGCCGCCATCCGCCAGCAGGCGGTGGAGATGGGCATCGCCGAGGCTTCCAAGCAGGAGGAACTGGTGGAGGCCGCCATGCAGATGTTCCGTCAGGAGCAGTATGAGGCGGTCCTGAAGGCCGAGCAGGAAAAGGTCTATAACGAGGCCTATGACAAGGCTTACAATGACTACCTGATGGCCAACTGCACCCACTCCTTCGGCCTGATGACCATGCACTGGACCCCCAGCGGCGATACCTATACCGCTGTGGCTGATGTGCAGTGCGCCAATTGCGGTATCGTCCTGAGCGGTATCCCCGCAACCGTCAGAGTAGAGGCTGAGATGTCTGTGGCTCCCACCTGTACCGAGGATGGCACCGCGGTGTACACCGCCGTTGCTGTCGTCAAGGACGGGGATGGCAACATCCTGAACACCGTGGCCGATACCCGGAGCGATGTGGCTCCCGCCACCGGCCACAACTTCGTCGAGGGCACCTGTGATGTCTGCGGCGAGGCCGATCCTGACTATGTGGCGCCCACCGATCCGACCGAGCCTTCTGAGGCTCCCTCCGAGCCTTCCGAGGCTCCCTCCGAGCCTTCCGAGGCTCCCTCTGAGCCTTCTGAGGCTCCCTCCGAGCCTTCCGAGGCTCCCTCTGAGCCTTCCGAGGCTCCCTCTGAGCCTTCCGAGGCTCCCTCCGAGCCTTCCGAGGCTCCCTCCGAGCCTTCCGATCCCGTCGAGCCTTCCGAGCCCATCGTGGATGAGGGCGAGGGCGAGGCTGAGACTCTGGCTGCCGATCAGGCTCTGCTGGATGCCGCCGTGGCCGCCGCTGAGGCTGCCGCCAACGCCGCTGTGGAGGCTGCCGCCGCTGACATCGAGGCTGCCGCCAACGCCGCCGCCGATGCCGCCGTGGCCGCTCTGACCGAAGAGGAGATCGCTGCTCTGGTCAGACCTCTGGTGGAGGGCAACCCCGACATCATGGCCCAGATCGAGGCTGAGGCCGATGCCGCCGCCGAGAACTTCCTGACTGAGAATGCCGATGCCATCGCCGCCGATCCCGTGGCGTTCCTCAACGGTGTCTTCGGTCCTGAGTATGCCGCCATGTTCGAGGCTCAGTGCGAGGAGTTCATCACCACCGCTGAGACCGTGGGTATCGAAGTGGCTGAGGGCGTGGTCATGACCACCGAGGACCTGACCCAGAACATCATGGCCACCGAGGAAGTGATCAACCTTGGTACCGAGGCGGAGCCCTACATGGTCACTCCCAACACGGCCATCGAGATCTATGCCGATCAGGCCGCTACCGGTCTGACCGGTGGTGTCATCAACTACTGGGAAGGCGCCCACTTCGGCGCGCTGGGCTTCGGCACCTCCGTGTGTCTGGGCTACTCCAAGGCCTTCACCTATCTGGTGCAGTGCCTGTTCCCCGAGGTCTACGGCATCAACGGCGCTGACACCGATATGTCCGTGTCCGCCAACTGGAAGACCCGTGAGCAGCTGTACTACGATGAGAACGGCGATCTGGATCTGGATGCCGGTTACGTGGTGGACATGGTCCGTATCACCTTCGACGCCACCGTCACCATGTTCGGTGAGACCGAGGACAACTTCAACTCCGACCACTTCTGGAACGCTGTGAAGGTGGATGGCAAGTGGTACTATGTGGATCCCTGCTACACCGACGTGTTCACCGAGGTCATGATGCGTGACCGCGTGGAGACCGACGGCAGCATGAACCATCTGTACTTCCTGTTCAGCCATCCCTCCTGTGAGGAGCTGTACGAGGACAACTACAAGGAGATCAAGACCATGTACGCCGAGCTGGCTGTGCATAAGGACTATGAGGACTCCTGGTTCTCCCGTATCAAGAGCAATACCTACTCTGATGGCACCTACTTCTACTACATGTACGACTCCACCGATCTGATCAGCCAGATGCAGGAGTACAAGGAGAACGAGGACAACCCCGAGCAGATGGAGCAGGAGGAGACCCTGTACCGCATCGTCCGTCATAAGATCGACAAGGACGATCTGCAGGATGGCGATTCCGACTTCGAGGTCCTGGTGAACTTCAACTACTACGAGAGCGAGGACGCCGAGCCCTATGCTCTGGTCTTTGATCCCTCCGTCAGAGCTCTGGTGGACAGCCCCCTGCTGACCCAGTTGTTCGCTGAGCATCAGGCGATGCAGAAGATCTACCCCACCATGCCCATCACCATGGGTATGAACGGCAAGAAGATCTACTTCAACATGGCTAACAAGCTGCTGTGTCTGGATATGGCTAAGAACGGTCTGTCCATCATCAAGGAGTACAATGAGGTCCACGCCGTCCGTGACGACACGAACCTCTTCGGCGGTATGGCCTTCACCGTGACCAGTGACGCTGAAAATGCAGATCTGACCGTCAAGGATCACCCCCTGGCCGGTGTCTCCGTCAAGCCCAACGGCAAGCTGTGCGTCTCTGTTGCTACCAATTTCGCTTTCATCTCCGGTAAGCATCCCTTCGATGTGGCGGACCAGTCCAGCTACGGCTACGAGTTCGAGGAGAGCAACTACAATCCCGACTACAACTCCTACATGGACTACGGTGACTACACCGACGAGGAGCTGGAGGGTTACGGCTACGAGAAGGAAGTCAACGACAATGACGAGTTCATGTGGACTGCCAACTTCGTCGAGACCCTGGATCTGGCCCATCTGGAGGGTGCGGAGCACACCTTCGC
>JAFNXT010000095.1 GCA_017378975.1 Oscillospiraceae bacterium | reverse complement strand
CGGTCGTGGGGCTTCTTCTGGCGAAGAAGTATGCAAGGACCGGGAAAGCACAAAGGATCGTTTTGAAGTCGCTGGCCGGTCTTCTGTTGCTGTGGATCATGATCAACCGGCTTTCTCAAGTCTACAGATATCCCGATGTTCGCTGGGAACAGATCATACCGGACAGTTTCTGCGGGATGACGAGTCTGGTCCTGGCTTTATCCGTATTGTTTGGGAAAAAGGATAACTGTGTATATCATTTTGTTTGGTTTTTGGGGCTTGTCGGCGCAGTGATCACGGTGCTCAACCCCACATTTCTGGATCAGGGACCGTCGGTCTTTTACTTACCTACGATCTCGGGGCTATTGCATCACAGTTTGGCGTTGGTCGTGGTGGGCACCTTGCTCGTTTTCGGTCAGATCCAGATCACCTATAAGAAATGGTATCATACGTTCTTTGGCTTCACCGCGTATTTGACGCTTGGGGCCTTCCAGATGTCGGTGTTTGGCTTTGATGACGCCTTCCATATCGCTGAGCCGATCCTTCCGGGGACACCCTTGACAGCGTGGGTCATGGCCCCTCTCTATGCGGTGGGATATGGGGTCGTTTTGGCTGTGATCGAACTTATCCGCAGGAGAAAGTAAAGGATGACACGACAGCTCGCGCGAAGTGGGCTGTCGTGTTTTCGTATCTTTGGGCTACGGCAGATCCGGGGGTTCCGTATTCTGTGGCGGTGTGGTATAATGGTCCCATAGATGGGAGGGAGCCTATGGCTACGCTGTTTTTATCGGATCTGGATGGGACGTTGCTCCGGCCGGAGCAGAATTTATCGCAGTTCACCGTGGATACGGTCCGGGCATTGGTGTCGGAGGGCGTCCGGTTCTCTTATGCCACGGCGCGGTCGGTGGTGACGGCGGGGCAAGTGACGAAGGGGCTTACTTTGGACCTGCCGGTGATCGTACATAACGGGGCGTTCTTGCGATATCCCGGTACGGGGAAGATCCTTTCCGGTCATTATCTGGGGGAAGCAGGCAGGTCCATCGTCCGGGAGCTGACGGACCGGGGCCTGTATCCGCTGGTCTATTCCATGAACGACGGCGTGGAGCGGTTCCGTTATATGCCGGAGCGGATGTCCGACGGGATGGCCCGGTTCATCGGGACCAGATCCGCAGATCCCAGAGCGTGGCCAGTGAGCACGCCGGAGGAACTGCTGGAGGGGGAGATCTATTATATCACCTGTGTAGACGAGGTTTCGGTGTTGGAGCGGACCATGGAGGCATACCGGGACCGGGTCCGTTGCATCCTTTATAAAGAGATCTACTCCGGGGATATGTTTCTGGAGTTCATGTCGCCGGATGCCACAAAGGCCGGAGCGGCGCTGGAGCTGAAGGAACGTCTGGGTTGTGACCGGTTGGTGGTGTTTGGGGACGGACGGAACGATCTGGATCTGTTCCGGGTGGCAGACGAAGCCTACGCCGTCGCGAACGCGGACGAGGAAGTGAAGGCGGCGGCCACGGCGGTGATCGGCTCCAACCGGGAGGATGGCGTCGCCCGGTGGCTTCAGAAGAACGCCTGTCTTTGATGATGGATCGGAGGAGATGAAGTCCTTCTTTACAAAACCGACAAAATAAGATATGATATATCGGATAATGAGAAAGAGGAGGCGGTCTCGTGGAGCAGGTGGTCGAAATGTTCACGAACCCTTTTTTGCTGGCCGGGTTGTCCGGGTGGTTCGTTGCGCAGGTGATCAAAACGATCCTTTATGCCATCATCAATAAGCGGTTCGACATCAGCCGGTTGTTCGGCGACGGCGGTATGCCCAGCGGTCATTCCGCTACGGTGACTTCTATGGCGCTTTTGATCGGTCTGGTCCAGGGGTTCGGTTCCGTGGATTTTGCCATCAGCTTCATCCTGGCGGTGATCGTATGCCACGATGCCACCGGTGTCCGGCTGGAGACCGAGAAGCAGGCGTTCCTGATCACTGAGATGGTGAAGGCATTCAGTGAGCTTACCGAGGATAAGCTCCCGGAGGTGAAGCTCAAGCAGTTCGTGGGCCACACACCCATCCAGGTGCTGGCCGGCATCACGGTGGGTATCGCCAATGCGTTCCTGCTGTATTGGCTGATGTTCTGACATCATTGGAGGATACGTGAAAGAGAAGCTGAAGAAGGTCCTGCAATTCCTGCTGAACCCACGGCTTTTGCTGTGTCTGGGGATCGCGTGGCTCATCACCAACGGCTGGTCCTATCTGATGTTGGCGATCGGGACATGGCTGGGCAGTGGCTGGATGATCGGTGTGGCGACGGCGTATCTGACCTTCCTTTGGTTGCCCATATCGCCGGAGAAGCTGGTGACCTTTGCCATCGCCATCGCGTTGTTGCGGTGGTTGTTTCCTGATGACCGGAAGACGCTTGCGATCCTCAAGGATGGATACGCCAAGGTCAAAGCGGCATTCAGAGCGCGAAAGGATAAGAAAGACGGAAAGACGCCGGCAGAGCAGCCGGCAGATCCTGAGGATTAAGAGCGATGAAAATTCTGATCACGACAGATCTGTACACTACCCAGACCAACGGTGTGGTGACATCCGTACAGAATCTGACCAATGCGTTATTGGCCAGAGGCCATGAAGTGAAGATATTGACTCTGGCGGATGGCATCCACAGCTACCGGATCGGCAGTGTGTATTACATCCGCTCTGTTTCCATCGGGGCGATCTATCCCGATGTCCGGATGGCGGCGGCCTATCATCACCGGCTGATCAGTCAGCTCATCCAATGGAAGCCTGATGTGATCCACAGCCAGTGTGAGTTTTTCAGCTTCCAGTTCGCCCATCATATCGCAAAGGAAACGGGCGCCCCGATCGTCCATACTTACCATACGTTGTATGAGCAGTATGTTGGATATGTATTGCCGTTCAAGGGGGTCGGTGAGAAGGCGGTGGGTACCCTGTCCCGGATCCGGCTGAAGGAAGTGAAGGCTGTGATCGCTCCTACCCGGAAGGTGGAGCGGACTCTTCGGGGGTACGGACTGGAGGTGCCGGTCCGGGTGGTGCCGAGCGGCATCGGGATGGAACAGCACCGCATCCGCCTGACCGCGGAACAGAGAGAACAGAAGCGCCGTGCTCTGGGGATCGGTCCCCGGACCAGAGTGTTGGTCAGCGTTGGGCGACTGGGCACGGAAAAGAAGCTGGATGATCTTCTGCGTTATTTTGCCGCTACGGTGGACCCATCGGAGGATATCCGTTTTCTGATCGTGGGCGGTGGTCCCGCAGGGACACAGCTTCGGAAGCTGGCACAGTCGCTGGGGGTCGGGGACCGGGTGGTCTTTACCGGTATGGTGCCGCCGGAGCAGGTGCAGGAATATTATCAATTGGGCGATGTGTTCGTCAGCGCTTCCACCAGTGAGACCCAGGGTCTGACCTATGTGGAGGCCGCCGCGAACGGTCTGCCGTTGCTTTGCAGGAAGGACCCCTGTCTGGAGGATGTGATGATCCCCGGGGAGAACGGGTATGATTTCGAGGACCAGGATCAGTTCCGGCAAGGGCTGGACAGGATCTTTGCCGATCCGGCGTGGCTCCCTCAGGCGGCGGAGCGTTCGGCGCAGGTGGCTTCCCGATTTGGTAAGGAAGCCTTCGGGGAATCCGTGGAAGCTGTCTACGAGCTGGTCCTTCAGGGTGGGATGGAGGAGATGTCATGAACCGTATCGTGACCATGGTACTGAAAAACCTGCATATCGTCCCCGGCGCCTGGATCCGGCTTTGCAAATACGCGAAGCATCCGGACCGGTATCCGGAGCTGGAGAAGTGGCAGCATATCCAATACATCCTGAAAAGGGCCGTGGCCGGTGGTAACATCGATCTGAAGGTCACGGGCACGGAGGACCTGCCCTCGGAAGGTGGGTTCCTGATGTATTCCAATCATCAGGGGATGTTCGATATTTTGGCGATCGGTGCCACCTGTGATATCCCTCTGGGCGCGGTATTGAAGAAGGAACTGAAGGATGTACCTTTTTTGAAACAGGTCATCGCCTGCACCAAGTCCTTCCCCATGGACCGGGAGGATGTGCGGCAGTCCCTGACTGTGATCCGGAGCGTGATCGAAGAGGTGGACAAGGGGAGGAACTACCTGATCTTCCCGGAAGGCACCCGGAGCAAGAGCTCCAATGACCTTCTGGAGTTCCACAACGGAAGCTTCCGTTGCGCGGTGAAGACCAAGTGTCCGGTGGTCCCTGTGGCTTTGGTGGATTGCTACAAGGTGCTGGACCAGAAGGGCAGTAAGCCCGTCACGGTGCAGATCCACTATCTGGAGCCGATCCATTATGAAGAGTACAAGGACATGAACACCAAGGAGCTGGCGGCGCTGGTCCGTGACCGGATCGGGCAGAAAGTCCGCTCTTGTTTGGAATGATAAAAGATCGCATGGCATCCAAGGGCGCCATGCGATCTTTTTTTATCATTCGTTATCCAATGCGGACTGGAGGGCTTGGGCGATGGGGAGCATTTGGGTGGGGGAGAGTTTCTCTACCTTTCGGTCGTAGCTGAGCAGACCGTTGGTCTCGTCTTCCACATCGGAGACCTGCGTGTAGATCGCGGCGCACAGACCACGTTTGGCGGCAGGGATCACCTGCTCACGGTAGAGCTGTTCCAGAGCTTGCCGGAAGGCTTCCAGATCGGCGTATTTACCATAGGCGTAGGTCTTCTCGGTGTTGAACACGTGGCCCTGAGGCTTGAAGCTGTAGCCGCCGAATTCCGACAGGACCAGGGGCTTGTTTCCGGCTTTCAGGCGGATGGGCTTGAAGTAAACGTGACGGCTGTCCACATCGCTCTCCTTCCGGCGGAACCAGCCGGAGGTGCTGTCGATCCAGCGGCTTCCATCCAGCGCCTTCAGGTGGCGATAAACGTTGTCGCTGTCGAACTGGCCCCAGCCCTCATTGAAGATCGTCCAGTACAGGATACTGGGGTGGTTCCGAAGCTGGGCTACCGTGGACTCCATATGGCGCAGGAACTCGTGACGGGTCTTGGGGTCCCGGTGGAGGTTCTTGTCACAGAGGGTCTGGACACCGGCAGTGGGCAGAGCGGTATCCCGGAGGAAGCCATAGTCGCCGTTATTGACCATGTCCTGGAAGACCACCATGCCAAGACGGTCGCACTGGTAGTAGAACTCCTCCGGCTCCACCTTGATGTGCTTGCGCAGGGTGTTGAAGCCAAGCTTCTTCATGGCAAGGATATCGTCGGCGTAGCATTCGGGGGCGGCAGGGGTGAACAGGCCGTCGGGCCAATAGCCCTGATCCAGAAGGCCGTGGAAGAAATAGGGCTTGCCGTTGAGGCACAGGCGCTGGTAACCACCTACGGTCTCCACGGACAGGGTCCGCAGAGCAAAATAGGAGTCTACCAGATCGTTGCCTGCGCTGACGGTGAAGTCGTAAAGGAAAGGGTCTTCGGGGCTCCACAGGTGGGGGTGGTCGGGGGCGATGGTCACCTTGCCGTCTACCAGCGGATATTCTCCGAGGGCCAGCACGTTGACGGTGCCATCCATGGGCGGGTCGATGGAGACGGTGACAGAGGTGCCGTGGCAGTCGATCCGCAGATCACGGATATAGTGGTCCGGCACGCTCTCCAGCCAGACGCTTTGCCAGATGCCGGAGACGGGGGTATACCACATACCGCCCCGGCGGAGGGTCTGTTTGCCGTAGGGCTGGGACTGGTCCCGAAGATCGTCCCGACAGATGAGGAGGAGCTCGTTCTCGTCGGCCAGAACCTCGGTGATGTCGAAGGTCATGGCTTCGTAGCCGCCGGAATGCTTGCCCACCAGACGGTCGTTGACCCGGCAGACCAGATGCTGGTCGGCGGCACCGATGTGCAGGAGGACCCGGCCTTTGTGGAAGCCCTCCGGCAGGGTGAACTTCCGGCGGTAGCGCAGAGG
>JAFNXT010000094.1 GCA_017378975.1 Oscillospiraceae bacterium | reverse complement strand
CATGGATCCCGGACGGGCGGGTCAGGAGACCCGCCCCTACGGTCATCCTGCCACGTCCCTCGTAGGGTGGCACGGCGTCAGCCGTGACGGAGGGAGCCATCGCCCACGCAGTGGGCGATCCGTTTTTCGCAGAGCGAAAAACGGCGGCGGGGGCGAGCCCCCGCCCTACGGTACGGCTTTCCGTCTGTAGGGGAGGGTCAGTGACCCTCCCGTCACGGTCCGCAGGACCGTGCAAGTGGTACCCCGTCGCATCTCGGGATCCTCCTGACCCGCCCCTACGGTCATGGTCGCTCTTTTTTGCGGGTTTACAAGGATGGTTTGGCCTTACGTTTCTTCAGAGCACTGATCAGGACGTGAGCGCCCATGGCGGCCCAGATCAGGGCCAGACCTGTCAGCAGGGCCACGGAGGCCGGGGGCAGGTCGCCCAGCAGGAGCTTGCCGGTGTTGCCGTCTACGGCGATCTGGTCCAGACGGTACAGGGCGGTCATGTCGGCGAAGAGACCGTCCAGATAAGCTTCGTCCACGGTCTGGCCCCGGCGGGCGGATTTGGTGACCTCCTCGATCATCTGACCGGCGGCGTTACGCAAAGAGGCGGAGCCGTTGAAGACCGGGGTCACGAAGGTGTCGTCGGTGTTCTCCAGCAGGAGCCGGGAAGCGGCCAGCTTCACATCGTAATACAGGTCGTTGTCCTCGCCGGCACGGGAAAGGTAGTCCTGATAGCGCGCGGACTCGTGGGCCTTGGAGGTGACGGGGATATAGCCCTCGGTCTGGGCGTAGGCGATCTGGACGTCGCTCGTCAGCAGATACTGGGTGAAGAGCCAGGAGGCCAGCACCTCCTGCGGATCTTCCTTGTTGAACAGGCACAGGGAGGGGCCCTGAGAGATCATTTTGGGAGCTTCCGGATCGTACTGAGGGATCGGCATGACCTCCATCTCGAAATCCACCAGCTTGTCATCGGCGATGTCGATCAGAGGGGCGTCGGGGCCCATCCATGTGGCACCGGCGGTGGAATCGATGGCGAAGACGCACTGACCGGCGTTGAGGAAGTTGGCAGGATACCCCACCAGCTTGAAGGTGGAGAAGGCTCTGCTTTCCGCATGGGCGCCGATCTGGAGCAACAGCGCTCGGGTGGTATCGTTGAAGATCTCCACCTGCCCGGAGGGCTGGGAGTATCCGGCCCCTTTTTGCTTCAGGAGCTGGATCATCATGTTGTCGGTGGATTTGTACAGGAAGGGGATCAGTACGTTCTGACCGTTGACCGCATAGGTGCCGTCGGCATTTTTTGCGGTGGCGGCTTCGGAGACTTCCCAGATGAAGTCCCAGGTCAGCCGCTCCGGTAGTTCGTACCCCAGCTTCTCCACGAAGGTACGGTTTACATAACAGGCTTCTGTGGACCGCATGAAGGGGACCGCGTACCAGCTCCCGTCGAAGTAGCCCTCGTTCAGGAACTGGGGGATGACTTCCTCACGGTCAGGGCTGTCGAAGCCCACCCCGGTACCGCCCAGACCGTAGACCGGGTGATCGAAGAGCGTGTCCAGCGGCACCACGGTGTCGGCACCGGTCAGGTAGGTGGCGATATGGTCGGGGTAGGTGATGCACACGTTGGGGGTGGTATCGGTGGCGATGTTGGTGATCACGTCGTTGTAGATCTTGCCGTAATCGGTGTAGAGCCGGAGCTCCACGTGGATGTTGGGCCACAGGGCTTCGAAATCCGCGATCGCCTGTTTGTAGATCTCCACCTGCGTCAGATTGGTATCGTTCTTGGCCCAGAAGGTGATGGTGTAGTCCCGGGAGGTGTCGAAGGTGTCCGGGATCTGGAACTCATGGACCTGCCGGGTGCCGTGACAACCGGAAAGGCAAAGGGACAGGATCAGCAGGAGACAAAGCAGTTTTTTCATCCCTTCACACCTCCTCTGGAGACGCCCTCCATGATCTTCTTGCGGAAGATCAGGAACAGCAGGATGAGCGGCACCGAGATCACCACCACCGCCGCCATCATGGCGGGGATGTTCTCACGGCCGAGGCCGTTCTCACGGATCTCCTGGATGCCCACGGACACCAGAAAGAAGTTCGGGTCGTCGGTGATCAGCCGGGGCCAGACATAGCTGTTCCAGCACTCGATCACCTTCAGGATCGTCACCGTCACCAGCGTGGGGCGGCAGATGGGGATCATGACCTTGAACAGGTATTTCAGATCCGAGGTGCCGTCCACCTTGGCGGCGTAATATAATTCGTCGGGGATCTGGGAGAAATTCTCCTTCAGAAGGTAGATATAGAACACCGATGCCACGCTGGGCAGGATCAGTCCCGGGAAGGAGTTCCGCAGGTCCAGCTCCGTGACGGTGACGAAGTTGGTGATCACCACCAGCTCGCTGGGGATCATCATCAGGGCCAGAAAGGCGGTGAAGACCAGTTCCTTGCCCCGGAAGCGCAGTCGGGAGAAGGCGAAGGCCGCCAGCACCGTCACCAGAAGCATCAGCGCCGTGGTGACCAGCGTGAACACCAGCGTGTTCCAAAGGTAGTCCGCCAGAGGGACGGCGGTGAAGACCTCCAGATAATTCTGCACGGTGGGAGACAGGGTGAAAAGCTGGGGGATGAACTCGGCGTTGTAGGCCCCGTAGCTCTTCAGGGAGGTCAGTACCATCCAGTAGAAGGGGAACAGCACCAGCGCCGCCCACACCGTCAGCAGGACCCAGACGGCGGTCTTTTTCAGGATATGGATCGTCTTTTCCATGGGCCACCTCACTGGTAGTGGACGTGCTTCCGGCTCACCAGCAGGTTGATGCAGGTGATGGTCAGCACGATCGCGAAGAGGATGATCGCGGCGGCGGAAGCGAAGGAGGGGTAGCCGCCGGAATCGCCGTAGAGCATATCGTAGACATAGCCCACCATGGTGTTCATCCCGGCGGCGTTCAGGTCTGTGCCGAAGAGGGCCACGGCGTCGGAATAGGCCTTGAAGGCCCCGATGAAGCCGGTGATCACCAGATAGAACAGACTGGGGGAGATCATGGGCAGGGTGATCCGGGTGAAGATCCGCCATTTGGGCGTGCCGTCCACCTTGGCGGCATTGTACAGGGTCTGATCCACGGAAGCCAGCGCACTGGTGAGGATCAGGATCTTGAAGGGCATGACCACCCAGATCGTATAGAAGCACAGGACGAACATCTTCGCCCAGTAGGGGCCTTGGATGAAGTCCACCGGGGCGATCCCGAAGACGCTCAAAAGCTGGTTCACCAGACCGTTGGTGTAGGGAGTGGGCTGGAAGGCGATCATGAACACCGGACCCACTGCCAGCGTGTTGGTGACGTAAGGCAGGAAGAAGACCGTCTGGTACAGGTCACGAAGTTTTTTGATCGAGGT
>JAFNXT010000093.1 GCA_017378975.1 Oscillospiraceae bacterium | reverse complement strand
GTACCGTGTCGCATCCCGGGATCCCATGGATCCCGGACGGGCGGGTCAGGAGACCTGTCCCTACGGTCATCCTGCACGTTCCTCCGTAGGGCGGCGAACTTGCCTCCCTCGTTTACGAGGGAGGTGGCACGGCGTCAGCCGTGACGGAGGGAGCCATCGCCCACAAAGTGGGCGATCTGTTTTTCGCAAAGCGAAAAAACAGCGGCGGGGGCGAGCCCCCGCCCTACGGTCACCGTGAGCCCGACACATATCACAGCTCCCGGAGCTTTTTGGCGCAGAGGTAGGCGTTTTTGTGATCGCCCAAGGCGGCGTAGCTTTCTTCCAGCAGGGGCAGGAGCTCTTTGGGGGACCGGTCTGCCAGAGGCGCCAGCAGGGCGATGGCGGCGGCGTGGTCTCCGGCAAGGAAACGGCATCGGCCACGGAGCGTCTGCCATTGGGGATCCTCCCGATGTTCTGCCGCGTCCAGATACTGTCCGGCACGGTGATGGTCCCCACGGTCCAATGCGTCCCTTGCTCTTAGATACAGGATATCATCCTGATCTGGCAGTTCCAGCGGCGCTCCCGTGGCTTTTGCCAGCAGGATATGGTAACGCTGGGCCAGCAGGGGCCAATATGGCAAAGCGGTATCCATGGCTTCCAGCACCGAACGGGCCAGAGGGAGCTTCTCCTCCGCCACCGCCTGCTCCGCCCGATGCAGATCCCATAAAGCGGTCAACAATCGGGCCTCCGGGGTCCGGGGTCCCTCCGGCGGCGGTATGGGAGCGCCTTCGCCGAAGGCGGTCCGGGCCGCGTCCAGCGGATCGTCTGTGAGCAAAGCGTCCACAGGGCATCCCAACTGCTCTGCCAGATAGCAAAGGGTCTCCAACGATGGCTTGTTGACCCCCCGTTCGATCATAGACAGCATGTTCCGTGTGATCTTCTCACCGCAAAGCGCCTGTTGGGTCATGCCGGCCGCTGACCGTGCCTGCCGGATCCGTTCGCCCACTTCCATGGATATCCCCTCCTTTTTCTTTATGATATCACGAAAAGGACCGGAACGGAAGAGGGACGTCGGTCAAGGGCTGAAAGATCAAGAAGGTCATCGCCACGGAGAGCGTCCGCAGATCCGGGAGTTTGCCACGTCGCTTCGCTCCTCGCAAAGACATATGGAGCGTCGTACACAAAAATTTCGTTTGCTATTTCCGGCGGATCGGCTTATGATAATAGGAAAATACGGACAGAGGTGATCCGATGGAACGAAAACTGCGCCGGATGGAGCTGATCCACACCGGTATCTTGGCCGGGGGCTGGCTGGCGGCGGAGCTGGCAGGCTGGCTTCTGGAGCTGGCTACCGGTGGGTCCGGCGGCCTTGGAGGGCTGGGGACGCAGGCGCTGGTGGAGACCGTGGCCACGGTGCTACGGGCCATGGTGATCCTGGCTTTGCCCTTCCTGTCGGCGGCCCGATCCGGCGCGGCCCTCATGGCGGCCCGGGGCGAGGAGCCGAAGCTCCTGTCGGGACTTGGACGCTGGCGTGAGGTGCTGGTGACGGCCTTTCCCGTGGGGCTCCGGTGTCTGCTGACGGGCTTCATCGCCTCTTATCTGGCGGAGCGGCTGTTCTTCCTGACCCCCATGGCAGGGCCCGTGTATGTGGCGATCATGGAGGGTGGCGATGTGGAGGCCGCTTTGGCGGAAAACATCGCGCCTCTGACCCTGATCTTCATCCCGGTATTCTGCGCCCTGTCCCTGCCCACGGCCTATCGCTGGCGTGGGCTCTCCTTCCTGATCGCCGATCGGGGGCTGGGGGGCTTCCAGGCCACCGCCATGACCACGGGTCTGACCCGGTGGCGTAAGGGCACCATGTTTTTGGAGGATCTGACCTGTTTCTGGTACTATGTGCCCATGGCGTTGGGGCTGAGCCTCATGGGGGCGGCGTGGCTGCTGGGGATGCTGGAGATCTCCTTGCCGGTGCCCGGCTGGGTGCTGACGGTCTGCGGCACGGCGTTGGTGCTGGCGCTGGACCTGCTGGCCGGACCCAAGATCCGTCTGGCGCAGGCACAGCGGTACGAGGAGAATGCCGCCGGTCCGGCTCAGCCAAAAGAAAAGCCCGCCCCCAGACAGGAAGACCTGCCCTGGAGCGGCTGGGATCAGAACTAAAAAAGATGACCCTTGGCTTCCAAACTCCCGGAGCCAAGGGTCATCTCACCATATCCTGAGGTTCCATATTCTTTCAACCTCTCTTTCTACAGTCTCGAAGGAGATCCTTCGGATGCCCAGTTTATTGCTGGATCACGAAGCTTACCATGTACATTGGTATCACCTCTTTCTGACTATAATGTACCACAAGGGGCGCACCTTTGCAAGCCGGAAAAACACACAAAGAAAGGGCTCAAGATCCGTAGAGATCCACGATCGACTTTCCCGTGACCATATGGTAAAATAATAGTGTTGGGGCCCTTGCGAAAGATCGCAAGGGCCTTCAGCGTGTCGAAAAAGGTTCGTTCGTGCCCCGGCGAGGTCTGGGTGATGCCCTCAGATCGGGGCGGTCAGCAGGTCGGAGATCTTTTCGATCTTCAGATCCCAATGGTCCGGGGCACCGAAGCCGTAGGCGGCGAAGATGAAGCCGATCCCGGCCTTTTCCGCCGCTTCCAGATCCCCTTGGGTGTCGCCGATGTAGACGGCGCTTTGGATATGATGCTCCGCCATCAGGCGGCGGATCGTCTCGCCCTTTTCCGTGCCGGTGTCACCGAAGCACAGGTGGCCCTCGATCACCTTTTCCAGCCCCAGCTTCCGGATGCAAAGCTCCGGATAGCCGCACTGGCTGTTGCTGACGATGAAGAGCCGGTACCGTTGGGCCAGAGCCTGCAAGGTCTGACGGACCGCCGGATAGCCGATGGCGCATTCGTTCTCATGGAGATACCGGTTCTCCGTCTCCATGCAACGCTCCATGAGCTCGTACCGCTCCGGCACCGGGATGGGGGCCAGGATCGCGTCGGCGATCTCGGTCATGACCTTGCCGAAGAGGGGCTTCAGGTCCTCCGCCGTGACGCACAGGTGGTCCAGCCCCTCCTTCCGGAGCTGGATCGCGTAGCCCTCGGCTACCAATGCACGGGAATCCCACAGGGTCCCGTCGATATCGAAGATCAGGCTCTCAACTGCCATGGTACGCTCCTTCCTCGTCCTGCTCACGGTCTTCCAGCAGGCGGTGGCACAGGGCGATCAGCTTGGGATCGTCCGTGCTGTTTTCGATGATGACCTCGCCGGGGCCTTCCCTCAGCAGGTCCTCCCCTTCCAGACGGCGACGGGTGTGGATCGCGGTGCCGTGTCCGCCGTCCAGAATGGCACACTCCCGCCCGAGGAGCTTCCGGATCATGTCCCGGGCGAAGGGATAATGGGTACAGCCCAGCACGATCGCGTCCAGCTTCCCCTCCCAAGGCTGCAAAAGCTGACGCAGGAGCTGTTCCGTTTCATGGCTGTCAGCCTTCCCGGCCTCCACCAGCTCCACCAGCCCCGGGGCCGGGAGCTTCACCACCTGACACTGGTCGCAACGCTCCATGAGCCGGGCGAATTTGCCCTCCCGGAGGGTGGCCGGGGTGGCCATGACCCCCACGGTGCCCCCGGGGAACCGGTCCGCCGCCAGCTTCAGGGCAGGCTCGATGCCGATGATGATGGTATCCGGGAACCGGAGCCGCAAAGACTTGGCGGCGGCGGCAGTGGCGGTATTGCAGGCCAGCACCAGCGCCTTGATCCCACGGCCCATGAGCATCTCCGCCGCGGCGGTGGTCAGGGCCTGGATCTGTTCCGTGGGTCGGGTGCCATAGGGGGCGTTGGCAGAGTCACCGAAATATAAGAACCGCTCGCCGGGCATCTCCCGTCGCAGATGCCGCAGGACGCTGATCCCGCCCACGCCGGAATCGAACACAGCGATATAGTCGTTTTTGTTTGGCACGGTATCACCTTCTTTGGGGTCTATTCTACCAGAGATCGCCGGGATACGCAATACGAAAAGCCCATATCTTCCGCAGGTGGGGCCCGTCTGGGCCACTGCGCGGTCCGGCAGGACCTCATATCGTAGGGCGAAGGCATGCCTTCGCCGCTGTTTTTCGCTATGCGAAAAACAGATCGCCCACGATGTGGGCGATGACACCCCCCGACCCTCCGGGCCAACCCCCTCATAAATGAGGGGGGCAAGATCGCCGCCCATCGGGCGGC
>JAFNXT010000007.1 GCA_017378975.1 Oscillospiraceae bacterium | reverse complement strand
GCCGCTGCCCTGATCGAGGCTGGCATCATCGACAGCTGTCCCTTCGGTCTGAAGGTGCTGTCCAACGGCAACCTGACCAAGAAGCTCACTGTCAAGGCCGCGGCTTTCTCTGAGTCTGCTAAGGAGAAGATCCAGCAGGCAGGCGGAAAGGCCGAGGTGGTTTAAGTGTTCAAGACACTGGCTAACGCCTGGAAGATCCCTGAGCTCCGTAAGAAGCTCATGTTCACGCTGATGATCCTGCTGCTGTACCGGATCGGCAACGTGATCCCCGTGCCCTATATCGACGTGAAGGCTCTGACCACCATGTTCGATTCTGTGCTGTCCAATACGATCCTGGGCCTGTACAACGCCATGTCCGGCTCCGCCTTCTCTCAGGCGACCGTTCTGGCGCTGTCCATCCAGCCCTACATCAACTCTTCGATCATCATCCAGCTGCTCACCATCGCCATCCCCGCTCTGGAGCGTATGGCGAAGGAAGAGGGCGAGGAAGGTAAGAAGAAGATCGAGAAGATCACTCGCTACACCACTGTCGCTCTGGGCCTGCTGATGGGCTGGGCATACTTCATGATGCTCAAGAACTACGGCGGCATCATCACCGACGACAGCTTCCTGACCGCGATCGTCATCATCCTGACCTTCACCGCCGGTTCCGCTGTTGTCATGTGGCTGGGCGAGCAGATCACTGCTCATGGCATCGGTAACGGTATCTCCATGATCCTGTTCGCCAACATCATCTCCGGCATCCCCTCCGCAGCCAACATGCTGTTCGAGACTTGCTTCACCGCCAACTGGTGGCAGGTCCTCGTGGCTGTGCTGGGCGTTGCCATGCTGATCGTGTTCATCGTTTTCGTCAACGATGCCGAGCGGCGTATCCCCGTGCAGTACGCGAAGCGTGTGGTCGGTCGTAAGATCTACGGTGGCCAGAGCACCAACCTGCCCATCAAGGTGAGCATGTCCGGTGTCATGCCCGTCATCTTCGCCCAGTCCATCTGCTCCCTGCCTGCTACCATCTGTGCTTTCATCCCCAACGGCACCAAGAGCTGGGTCTATGAGAACATCTTCGACTCCACCACTTGGGTCTACGCCGTGGTGTACTTCCTGATGATCTTCTTCTTCAGCTGGTTCTACGCCTCCATCCAGTATGATCCGGTGGAGATCGGCAACAACCTGAAGCAGAACGGTGGTTTCATCCCCGGCTTCCGTCCGGGCAGACCCACTGCTGATTTCATCAAGAAGGTCATCAATAAGATCGTGGTCTTCGGTGCTGTGTACCTCGGCATCGTGGCCCTGCTGCCCATCATCGCCGGCAATCTGATGCCTACCTTCAAGAACCTGGCGATCGGCGGCACCTCCATCATCATCGTCGTGGGCGTTGCTCTGGAGACGGTGAAGGCTCTGGAGGCCCAGATGCTTATGCGTCACTACAAGGGCTTCCTGGACTGATATAACGGAGGTTGGCAGGATGAACTTGATCCTACTAGGCGCTCCCGGCGCTGGTAAGGGGACTCAAGCGGAGTTGCTGATCGAAAAGCTCTCCATCCCCGCCATTTCTACCGGGAACATGCTCAGAGAGGCCATGTCCAATGGTTCCGAGCTGGGCAAGCAAGTGAAGACGTACATGGACGGCGGCCTCCTGGTCCCCGACGAGCTGGTACTCGGTATCGTCGCGGAGCGGGTGGCACAGCCCGACTGCTCCAAAGGCTTCATCCTGGACGGGGTGCCCCGCACCCTGGCCCAGGCGGAGGTCCTGGATGCCAAGGGCGTTCGGATCGACCATGTGGTCTCCATTGAGATCGACGACGATGTGATCGAGGGCCGGATGACCGGCCGTCGGGTCTGCGGCAAATGCGGTTGCAGCTATCACATCGACGCCAATCCCTCCAAGACCGAGGGTATCTGCGATCAGTGCGGCGGTGAGCTGGTGATCCGGAAGGATGACGCGCCTGAAACGGTGCGGCGTCGTCTGGAGGTCTACCATGAGTCCACCGAGGTGCTGAAGGACTATTACGCCAAGAGCGGCAAGCTCCGCATCGTCAGCGGCGATCAGTCCATCGAAGGGTGCCACCGGGATATCCTCGAGGCGATAGGGGCGGAAGTATGATCGCGATCAAAAATGAACGAGAGCTCGTATCGATGCGCAAGGCCTGTAAAATTACCGCGGCAGCCCGTGCTTTGGCAGGGGAGATGGTAAGGCCCGGCGTATCCACCAAGCAGATCGATAAGGCCGTCCACGATTTCATCGTGGCTCAGGGCGCGAAACCGTCGTTCCTGAAGTATCACGGCTATCCCGCCAGTGTGTGCATCTCCGTCAACGACACGGTGATCCACGGTATCCCCGGAGGCTACGTCCTCCAGGACGGGGACATCGTTTCCGTGGACGTGGGTGCCTACTACGAGGGGTTTCATGGCGATTGCGCTGCGACCTTCCCCTGTGGTGCCATCAGCACCCAGGCCCAAAAGCTTATCGATGTTACGAAGCAGAGCTTCTACGAGGGTCTCCGCTTCGCGACCCCCGGACACAGAGTGTCCGATATCTCCCACGCCATCCAGACGTATGTGGAGTCTAACGGTTTTTCAGTGGTGCGTTCCTTCGTAGGTCACGGCGTTGGCGCACAACTGCATGAAGAGCCGGAGGTGCCGAATTTCGGCAGCGCCGGCCGTGGGCCCAGACTGATCCGTGGCATGACACTGGCGATCGAGCCGATGGTGAACCAGGGCGTCTATGACGTCAAGGTCCTCAAAGACGGCTGGACCACAGTGACTGCCGACGGCAAGCTCTCCGCCCATTATGAAAATACTGTACTCATCACCGACGGCGAGCCGGAAATACTCACCGTCGCCGAAGGACTT
>JAFNXT010000092.1 GCA_017378975.1 Oscillospiraceae bacterium | reverse complement strand
CCAACTGATGAGGGCCCGGTGCTGTGAACATCAGGGGGCCGTGGCACTGACGGGAGAGTCCGGGCGCTATTACCGGGTGAGTCTGGTGTTTTGGGCCGGAGACCGGGAGGAGAACTGGAGCAAGACCTTCTGGGCCGGATCGGTCCGGGCGTGAGAGTCCGTTGTTGACTTTTGTGCGGAGATCCTGTATACTTTTTGTATAAAACAAGATCTATCTGCCTGGTCAGATCTATGGATCATGCACATCTGCGGGCAGAGGAACGGAGGATCTTTATGATGAAACGGACCGTCAGTTTGCTGTTGGCACTGGCGATGCTCCTGGTCTGTGTGCCGGGCTTCCAGTCAGTCTCCGCGGCGACCCAGAGCGCCTATGCGCCCTACGCAAACATCGAGTACGGCTATTCCGGCACGGTCAAGTGTGGCACTGTGCGCTATGTGTCTCAGGTGTCCAGCGACAGCTATTTCTATCCCTCCTATTGGCCCACCGGTAATTTCGGCTACTATGTGGGACCTCAGGTGGAGTGCGGCACCGCCAGTATCTCCATGGCCCTGTCTTACATCGGCATCAACAAGACCGCCAAGGACATCCTGGAAGCCAACAACGGTGCCACGATGTTCGCCTATGGCTGGGGAGGCAGTACATATTACTCCTACTCCTCCTTGTCTACGGCTGTGAGCAACTACCTCAACGGTAACGGCAAGTACAGCCCGCCCGTGATCCATCTGCCCGGCTATTCTGCCGCCGGTCACTATGTGGTGGTGGTGGGCCAGATCTCCAGCGGCGTGTATCAGATCCTGGATCCCTGGCAGAGAGCGCTGACGAAGATGACCGTCAGCGGCAGCTCCGCCACCTATTCCACCTATGGCTCTACCATTTATGATACGATCGATCAGGTGCATCAGTGGTACGATGCCAGCGCTACCGTGGACTATATTTCCGCCTGTACCGACTACGCGTCCTACTGCAAGGTGCAGTCCACTCAGTCCACGCCCATCAACTCTCAGCCCTGCTCCGTGGACAGCAACGGGAGCGTCACGCTGGAGACGGTGCCTGCCGGTACCACCTTCACCGCTGTGGGGATGTACAAGAACACCTTCGGCAACTACTGGTACAAGGTCACCACCAGCGGTGGGAAGACCGGCTATCTGTATGGCGGTCACTCCAAAGTGGTGGAATTGCTCCACTCCGATGTGAAGATCTCCGGCGCCACCGCGCCCAATGGGCAGGTGAGCGGTACCGGCTTCGTGGTCAACGGCACCATCAGCTCCACTTACAGCGATATCTCTTCGGCGGCCCTGTATGTCTGCAACGGCTTCGGTACGAACGGGACCGTTGCCATGTCCGCCTCTGACACGGTGGGGGGTAAGAGCTATACCCTCAGATCCAGCAATATCGACGGCAATACCAGATTCAGCAGTCTTGCCACGGGCAACTACACCTATGTGACCACGGGCATCATCCCGTATTCTCTGGGTAAGTACTGTGAGGGCAAGGCCGCCGCCAGCGGCGATGCCCAGCAGGTCTTCGCACAGGCCACGGCCGTGTACGGTTACTACGCCAAGGGATATTTCGCATCCATCGCTTGAGATCGGATCAAAACGCCCCGTCCGGGAGACCGGATGGGGCGTTGGTCATGTCGACGAAAGCGGGACGTTCACAGATCCGACATATTTACCGATCACAGATCCGACATATTTACCGATCTTTGTATTGCGCTGGGTCGGAGCGTGTGATATGATATTACAGACGAAGGATCGGCTTTGGTATGTGGCTTTTTTTGTGTTCACGGCACTGCCTGAAAAGGGGGAAAGGCCACAGAAGAAGAGCCGGTCAGGTCGTTAAGGCTGGGGTCTGTCCCCAACGAGGAAAGGGAATGAGGTCATGAAAAACTTTATGAAAAGTACGGTCGCATGGGTCCTGTTGGTGGTCATGGTGATCGGTCTGCTTCCTGCCGTGCCGGTGTTCGCCGTGGCGGACACCTCTGCCGTAGGCGAGGTGGTGGACCGGTATGTGAAGAACGACAAGACCTTCACGCTCAGCGACATCAGCCGCATCTTCGTGATCGCGGATACGGAGCCCTCCGGGGAGCTGTTGCAGACGGTCCAGTTGATCGGGCGGCAGTTCCATGCGGATAAGCTGCCCACCGATGCCGCCATGGACATCGTCTGGGGGCCTGAGAGCTGGATCGATGATGGCGATATCGTGGTCCGGATGGATGCGACCTCCGGCGTGGCCCCGGAAGGCTATGAGCTGGAGGTGGGGACCACCGCCAGAGTCACCGCCAGCGATGTGCGGGGCCTGATCTACGGTGCCAATATGCTGCAGAAGCATCTGCGCTACGCCGGGTCCAACTCCATCCGGGGCTTCAGCGCCTCCGACACGCCGGATACGGTCCAGCGTGCGGTGAGTCTGGACTGCGGACGGAAGTACTATACCAAGGACTGGATCTGCAACTTCATCCGGGAGATGTCCTGGATGGGTTACAATACCTTGCAGTTCCACTTCTCCGATGACTCCGGCTTCCGCTTCGACCTGTGGGATCCTGCCTATTATCAGGGCCAGTTCCAGCCCAAGAACGATTTTAGCTGGATCTGCGGCTCCAACTACACCTCCTGGACGCTGGCGGCCTATCAGAACGACAAGGACAAGGGCAAGTATCTGACCACCGCCGAGGTGGTGGAGATCCTGCGTACTGCCGCGGAGTATCACATCGAGGTGATCCCCTGCTTCGACAGTCCCTCCCATCTGGACTATCTGACCTGGACCTTCGAGCAGAACTACGACAGTAACAACAGCTATTCCTTCTACTCCACCTACGACCAGAAGACCTATTATGCCAAGGATGTGAACGGCATCATCAACTATACGGGTTCCAAGGACTGGTCCACAGCCCTGAAGTGGCCCTACTACTCTGCCGTCAACGTCAAGGGGGCGCTGGCCAAGGCCTTCATCTTCGAGCTGTACATCGACATCGCCAACTTCTTCAAGGAGTATGCCGGTGCCGACCATATGAGCGTTGGTGCCGACGAGGTGCAGCTGAATACTTCGAACATCTCCTCCAGCTATAAGTACGCCTGGGGGTTCCCGGATTTCGTCAACTACATCAATGAGCTGAACGCACTGCTGGGTTCCATGGGATACACCATGCGGATGTACAACGATTTCCTTGGAAGCACCGCCTACAATGCCACCAATTACAAGTTCGCCGACAATATCCAGATCCAGTACTGGGATTCTCCCTTCAATCCTTCGAGCAAAACGGCCAATAACCATACCCAGCCGGTGAGCTATTATGTGGACGAGGGACGGGTCATCTACAACTGCATCCAGACCGGTACCTATTACGCCCTGCGTAAGACCAGCGGCGGCTCCGATGCCCGAAGCGTCCGGAACCGGCAGTGGACCTTCTATCATTCCAATGAAGAGGATATCTGGGACGAATGGTATCCTGCGGATATCAGCGAGCATGGCGACTATGTGGAGGACGTGCCCGATGTGCCTGAGGCCAATCTGGGCGGTGCCTACTTCCTGATCTGGGGCGACTACGCCTGCGTCAGCACCGAGAAGGAGATCTGGAACGGCTGCTACGACACCGACGGCAGCGGAGAGTATTACAGCCTCCGGGACCGCATGTGGTCCAACATCACCAAGATGTGGAACTGGGATGTGAACGACACCCTGAGCTTTACGAACTTCGTGAAGGTCCGGGATGCTTACGGTGATCATCCCGGCATCGGCACCACCGTCAATTCCTGCTCCGAGCCTACGCTGCTGCCTGCCGCCACGGAGATCAAGTCCGGCTATGCCGGTGGCTGTGAGAGCTATCATGCCTACGGTCAGATCCTGGTGAAGGCTGCCAGCCCCGTCATGACCCTGCCCTGCGACAGCACCACCGAGGCCACCTCCGTCCAGCTGGAGCTGGCGGGCAACGGTGACCGGTACACCGTGGTGGGGATCTACAACAACACCGTGGGCCAGCTGTGGTACAAGGTGATCGGCAAGACCGGCTCCGTGGGCCATATCCTGGCGGCGGATACGGTGTATCTTGAGGATCTGACGGACGACATCAGCCTGACCGCCGCGACCTATCCCTCCGGGCTGGTGAAGGGCGGATACTTCTTCATCCGGGGCCAGCTGAGCGCCCAGCGGAACCAGTTGACCACCGTTACCGCGGAGGTCCTTTCCGGCTTCGGGCTGGATGGGGCCGTGGCCACCGGTGCCAGCGCCGAGGTGACGGACAACGCTTACACCCTGGGTGGCAGCACGGTGGATGACGGTGTGCTGTTCGGGAACCTGGCTTTGGGCCAGTATACCTATGTGGTCCGTGCCGGTTACACCACCAACCATGTGGAGGACGGCCAGGTGGTCCAGACCACCGGGGAAGCGGTGCTGCTGGAGAAGTGCTTCATGGTGATCTCCGCCGCCGCGGACCAGGCTTCCTGTGCCCACAGCTATGAGCAGACCGTGGTGCTGGAGGCCACCTGTGTGGCAGAGGGCTGGAAGGTCTTCTCCTGCGCCACCTGCGGCCATGTCTATGAGGAGTCGGTGCCCTATGGCGGTCATGCCTACACCTCCGAGACCGTGGGTGCCACCTGTATGGACTATGAGAAGGTGCGTCACACCTGCACCCTCTGCGGTGACAGCTATGAGGAGTATCCGGAGCATCTGCTGACCCAGTGGTCCGAGACGAAGCCTGAGGGGGTCCCCGAGGCACTGATCCAGACCAAGCAGCAGTACCGCTACTCCGATCATGAGACCACCATCTCCACGGACTCCGCGCTGGAGGGCTACACCCAGACCGGCAGTCAGTGGGTCAAGACTTCCACAGGGAAGGTCCAGTACGTCAACAGTTGGCCTGCCGGCTTCAGCACCGCCAACAGCCTGTACAGCCAGTACAACAACAAGGCCAGCAAGGTCACCGCTTACGAGACGGAGACCACCAAGCGGGTGATCGATTCCGACGCGGTCGGCGGTTATCTGTATTATCACTGGTGCTATGCCGGGTCCTACTACTCTGTGGCAAACTCCACCGGCAAGTACAAGGTGTTCCACGCCTATTACAGCACCACAGCTCCCAGCAACTATCAGTGCGATACCAGCGACATGAGCTATAAGACATCCTGGTCCGGATGTTCCAACTCCAACTGGCATTTCGTGACCAATGTCTACACTCAGAGCTACACCGACTATGAGAAGCAGTACACCTATGAGCGGTGGACGGACTGGTCCGATTGGTCCGATGAGATCTTCCAGACCTCCGACACCCGGAAGGTGGAGAGCCGGACCCTGTACCGCTATGTGGACGGTGCCTACGCCGCTCATACCTACGGTGCGGACAGCGTCTGCACCCTGTGCGGTGATGTCTGCGGTCACAGCTATCAGAACAACATCTGTACCGACTGCGGTGTGGCGAAGCCCCAGTATGACTACTACCTCTTCGGTTGGATCAATGGCGGAAACTACGCCTGCGAGGAGAACTATGAGGATTTGGGCGGGTACAAGTTCGTGGACGGTCAGGTGGTGGTGTTCTTCACCGAAGACAGCTATGTTGGTGTGAAGGCCTCCAACAATGTGGACTGGTACATGACCGATGGTTGGCAGGGCTTCGTGTCCTCCGTGACCTTGTACAACACCACCAAGCTGGACGGTCCCACTGACAAGCTCTTCGTCCCCGGCGGCACCGAGGTCACCTTCACCCTGGTGGACAATGGGGATGACACCTATGAGCTGTCCTATGTGGCTGTGGAGTGCGGTCACGCCAGCCACACCACCGAGGGCGTGTGCACCGTTTGCGGTGACGCTGTGGAGCACAGCTTCGGGACCAACGGCTTCTGTGTCTGCGGTCTGGAGTGTGACCACCAGATGGCCGACGGTCTGTGCACCGTCTGCGGCAAGGAGTGCGTCCATACCTATCAGAATAACGTCTGTACCGTTTGCGGTCAGGCCAAGCCCCAGTATGACTACTATCTGTTCGGCTGGATCAACGGTGCCAACTATGCCTGCGAGGAGGACTACGCCAACCTGGGCGAGTACAAGTTCGTGGACGGCAAGCTGGAGGTCCGGTTCCAGATGGACAGCTATGTGGCGGTGAAGGCTTCGGACAATGCCCACTGGTATATGACCGAGGGCTGGCAGGGCAATGCCACCTCCACCACTCTGTACAACACCACGGTCCTGTCCAACGCGGACAAGCTCTTCGTCCCCGGCGGCAAGCTGGTGACCTTCACCCTGGTGGACAACGGGGATGATACCTATGTCCTGAGCTATGAGGCCGCCTGTCCCCATGACAGCCACGACCAGAACGGTGTTTGCTCCGGCTGCGGCGAGACGGTGCCCCACAGCCTGAAGGACAACGTTTGCTCCGTCTGCGGCTGGCAGAAGCCTCAGTATGACTACTATCTCTTCGGCTGGATCAATGGCACGGACTACGCCGACAAGGACGATAAGGAGAATTTGGGCGCGTACAAGTTCGCGGACGGCAAGCTGACGGTGTACTTCACCGAGGACAGCTATGTGGGCGTCAAGTCCTCTGACAACCTGAACTGGTACATGACTGACGGGTATCTGGGGGAGGTCACCTCCGCTACCCTGTACGATTCCCGGAACATCGCCACCGAGGACAAGCTCTTCGTCCCGGCAGGGAAGGTCATCACCTTCACGCTGGTGGATAACGGCGACGATACCTACGTGCTGTCCTATGTGGCAGAGGATTGTTCCCATGCCGACCACAGCACCGACGGCATCTGTGCTGTTTGCGGCGGCACCGCGGACCATGCCTATGTGCAGGGCCAGTGTGCCTGCGGTAAGGAATGCGACCATAGCTTCCAGGACGGCATCTGCTCCGTCTGCGGCATCGTTTGCGTCCATGATTGGCGGAACGGCCTGTGTCAGATCTGTGGTGTGGTCTGCGGACATAGCTGGGTCGATGGCGTTTGCTCCGTTTGCTCCGTCCACTGTAAGCACAGCTGGGTGGAAGGGGAGTGCGTCACCTGCGGTATGGTCTGCGGACACAACTGGAATGACGGCGTTTGCGATGTGTGCGGCATCCGTTGCCAGCACACCTATCAGAACAACATTTGTACCAACTGCGGCTTCCGCAAGCCTGCTACGGAGTATCATCTGTCCGGCGTGATCAACGGTCAGGACTATGCCTGGGGGACCGATGCGGAGTCGCTGGGCATCTACCTGTTCGAGGACGGCACCCTGACGGTGACCTTCCGGCAGGACAGCTTCGTGGCCCTGAAGGCCGCCAACAATGCCGGTTGGTATCTGACCGAGGGCGACCAGGGCCAGGCCACCTCCGTGGTGCTCTACAATATGGCACGGGTGGAGGATGGACAGCTGCTGTGGGTCCCCGGATGCATGGAGATCACCTTCACCCTGGTGGACAACGGTGACGATACCTTGACGCTGAGCTATACCGCAAAGCCCTGTGCCCATGAGGTCCACGATCAGGATGGTCTGTGTGTGGCCTGCGGCACCGCGGTGGAGCATGGCTATGAGGCCGTGGTGACCGAGCCCACCTGTACCGAGGGTGGCTGCACCACCTATACCTGCTCCGTTTGCGGTGACAGCTACGTTGCCGATGAGACGGATGCTCTGGGCCACGACTATGAGGCCGTGGTGACCGAGCCCACCTGTACCGAGGGTGGCTGCACCACCTATACCTGCTCCGTTTGCGGTGACAGCT
>JAFNXT010000091.1 GCA_017378975.1 Oscillospiraceae bacterium | reverse complement strand
GCATATAGATCGTTCAAATCCCTCTGCGATCAATATGAAAAAAGCTCCACCCCTATAAGGGATGGAGCTTTTTGGCGGAGATGGAGGGATTTGAACCCCCGCACGCCTTGCGGCGCCTAGCGGATTTCGAATCCGCACCCTTCAGCCACTTGGGTACATCTCCTTATTGCAAGCTAGGGTATTATATCAGCCGAAAGCAAAAAAATCAAGGCTTTTCCTGAAGATCTGGATAAATGTTAAAGCGTTTGGGGCGCATGGGGATTGAATGGGATGTCACGGTGTGGTATACTATACCCAAAGGGTGGTGATCGGGATGTTGTTTGATACGACTTCGTATTTGCTGGAGCAGATCGGTCCCTTTGTCGAAAAGGTAGATGTGCAGATACGTAGGGAAGCGCGTGGTCTCGACGGTTTGGAAGTTTGACCGGACCAAGGGGACGTTCGTGGAAATGAGCGCAGAGGAGCGATGATATGGAAAGAAAGAAGAGTTGGGTCGTGGCGGGTCTTCTGTTGGGGGGACTGGCTTTGGTCGTGGTGCCGGTGTTGCTGGCGATGGATGCCGCCTCTAAGGTCAGCATCATCGGTGGAGCCGGGGCACCTACGTTTTGGTACAAGTTTTCAACAGAGGCCGGAGGGGTGTATCCGGTGCTGTCCTTTTTCGGCGCGGTCATGATCATCGCCGCGGTGGTCATGGCGGCGAAAAAGAGTAAATGACCGGAAGGAGACTTTTATGGAACGGTTCGATCTGGATGGGAAGAGATATGAGGTCCTTCGCTTGCTTGGCAAGGGGAAGGGCGGATACTCGTATCTGGTGACGGATGGGGAGCGGGAGTTCGTCCTGAAGCAGATCCATCATGAGCCCTGCGATTACTATCAGTTCGGGGACAAGCTCCAGTCGGAGCTTCGGGACTATGAAAAGCTTCGCGCTCTGGGGATCCGGATGCCGGAGTTGTATGCGGTGGACGAGGCTGGGGAACGGCTCCTGAAGGAATATATCCACGGGCCGACCATCGCAGAGCTGGTGGAGCGGGATGCGGTCCTGCCTTCCTATCCGGAGCAGGTGCGGCAGATGTGCGAGGTCTTGTATGCCGCCGGTTTGAACATCGACTATTATCCCACCAATTTCGTGGTGAGGGATGGTCTGCTCTATTACATCGACTATGAATGCAACCCCTATATGGCCCAATGGGATTTTGAGAACTGGGGGAAGCAGTACTGGGGGCGGAACGCTGTCGGATGAGCGTATGATATGGACAGTCAGAGCACGACGTGGGATACGTCGTGCTTTTTCTTTTGGGTAGTATCGACAGGGGGTGATCGGGGAAGGATAAGCCCAAAAGGGGGAGATGGGATGAAGAAGGGCACAAGGATGCTTCTGGTCGGGTCCGGGATCGCGGCGGCCGGGATGACGGTGGTATCGACAGCCTCTTACGCATTGGCGCAGAAGCTGGTGGAGGTGGCGTTGGACCGGGAGGAACCCCGGGTGCTGGCCCGGAACAGGGAACGGGTCAGTGGACGGATGGATCATGGGGAATTTTTTTCTCATGCGGCGAAGGCCGCGGAGCGGCTGGAGAGCACCGTGACCCGGACGGTGGAGATCCGCAGCCATGACGGTCTTCGTTTGGTGGGCCATTGGCGTGGTTGCCCCGGGGCGAAGCGTGCGGTGGTTGCCATGCATGGGTGGCGGTCCTCCTGGAACTGGGACTTCGGGATGATCTCCGATGCGCTGACGGAGCTGGGGTGCAGTGTGCTCTATGCGGAGCAACGGGGCCAGAACGGCAGCGAAGGGGACCACATGACCTTCGGGATGCTGGAACGGCTGGACTGTGTGGATTGGACCAAATGGGTGGTGGAGCAGACCGGAGGCAGGGTCCCGGTCTATTTGGCTGGGGTGTCTATGGGCGCCACCACGGTGCTGATGGCCGGAGGGCTGACGCTCCCGGCGCAGGTCCGGGGGATCGTGGCGGATTGCGGCTTCACTTCTCCTGCCAAGATCTTTCGGCATGTGATCGACAATGATCTGAAGATCCGTTATGGGTTGCCTGACCGTTTGGTAGACCGGGTCTGCCGGAAAAGGATCCATATGGGGGCGGGGGAGTGCTCTGCGACGGAGGCGCTGAAGCGTTGTCAGGTGCCGGTGCTGTTCGTCCATGGAACGGAGGATGTTTTGGTGCCTGTGACTATGTCCTATGAGAATTACAGCGCCTGCGCTTCCCGAAAGCGGCTGTTCGTGGTGCCCGGGGCGGGACATGGGGAGAGCTTCCATACGGATCCTGAGGGATATCGGCAGGAGCTGGAGCTGTTCTTCCGTCAGTGCGAGCAGGAGTGGGGCTTGTAGAGATGCGGTCGAAATGGATAAAATCAAGGTATATTTTGTGTTGCCATATTTCGTTTCTTGTGGTATAATGCACAAATATTCCGCAGCATCCCTGTGGGGCGGAAAAGTGTATTTGTTAGGAGGATATCATATGGATGGGAATACTATCCAGATCCTGGTCGCCATGGTCATTTATATGGCCGCGGTCATTGGGATCGGTGTGCTTTATGCCAAGCGTGCCAACAAGAATTCCGAGGAATACTTCCTCGGCGGACGTTCTCTGGGACCCTGGGTCACGGCCATGAGCGCGGAGGCTTCCGATATGAGTGGCTGGCTCCTGATGGGTCTGCCGGGCGTTGCCTACTGGTGCGGTCTGGCGGACGCCGCCTGGACCGCCATCGGTCTGGCGGTGGGTACATATCTGAACTGGTTGCTCGTGTCCAAGCGTCTGCGCCGTTACAGCATCCGGGCGGGCAACGCCATCACCTTGCCTGAGTTCTTCTCCAACCGGTTCCGTGAGGAGAAGAAGCTGATCATGATGCTGGCCGCGGCCTTTATCCTGATCTTCTTCACGGTGTATGCTTCCAGTTGTTTCGTCACCTGCGGTAAGCTGTTCTCTACGCTGTTCGGCATGCCCTATGTGAGCATGATGCTGGTGGGTGCGGCCTTCGTGCTGATCTACACCCTGCTGGGTGGTTTCCTGGCGGAAAGCGCTTCCGACTTCATGCAGGCGATCGTTATGATCGTGGCCCTGACCGTGATCGTGGTGATCAGCACCGTGAAGGCCGGTGGCATCGGCGAGGTGATCGCAAACGCCGGTCAGATCCCGGGTTTCCTTGAGTTCTTCGGTCTGGCCACCCCTGTGGTGGACGAGGCCGGTAAGCAGCTGGTGGAGGCGGGCAAGCCGGCCTTCGGTGCCGCTTCCGAGTACGGACTGCTGACCATCTGCTCCATGATGGCATGGGGTCTGGGCTACTTCGGTATGCCGCAGGTGCTCCTGCGGTTCATGGCGATCCGCAAGGAGAGCGAGCTGAAGATGTCCCGTCGGATCGCCATGATCTGGGTGGTGATCTCTCTGGCTGTCGCTGTGTTCATCGGTCTGGTGGGCCGTCAGCTGTTCCCTGTGGAGCATCTGACCAAGTCCTCCGCTGAAAACATCTTCATCACGCTGGCGACCTCTTCTCTGCCTGCGATCCTGGCTGGTTTCGTCATGGCCGGTATCCTGGCGGCCACCATCAGCTCTTCGGACTCTTATCTGCTGATCGCGGCTTCCGCCTTTGCCAAGAACGTCTATCAGGGCGTGTTCAAGAAGGATGCCACCGATAAGCAGGTCATGTGGGTGTCCCGTATCACTCTGCTGGTGCTGGCGGCGATCGGTATGCTGATCGCCTTGGATGAGAACAGCGTGATCTTCCAGATCGTGTCCTTCGCATGGGCCGGTTTCGGTGCCACTTTTGGCCCTCTGATGATCTTCTCCCTGTTCTGGAAGCGGACCACCCGGGCCGGTGCGGTGGCCGGTATGGTGGGCGGTGCCGGTATGGTGTTCCTGTGGAAGCTGGTGATCAGTGGCTTCGGCGGCGTGTTCGCGATCTATGAGCTGCTGCCTGCTTTCCTGTTCTCCTGCCTGTGCATCGTGGTGGTGTCTCTGCTGACCAAGGCTCCTTCCGCTGAGATCCTGGCGGACTTCGAGGCTGTCCGCAACGGCGATGTGGCGGAATAAGTGAACAAAACGATCCTGCCCGGTCATACCTGGCAGGATCGTTCGTTATCGGTCACTTTTTCTTGGGGACCAGACGGATGGTGGAGGGGAAGTAGACGTGGAGGTAGAAGCGGATCCTGTGTTTCAGATCCAGAGCCGGCCAAAGCTCCTTTTTGTGGTCCTTCATGAGCTGGCACATCTTCTTTTTCTCCGCTTTGCTCATTTTGTCCATTTGGAGACACTTCATGAAGATGGTGAAGGCATCCTTTTTCTGCAGATCGGCATTGGCGGTACGACCAAGAGCGAGCTCGCTTTTCCAGACCAGCTCACGACGGCGGAATCGGGTCATGAAACCGGCGAAGGAATGGTCGTTGGAGGTGTTGGCTCCGTGGAGACGGGCGTAGTACCATTTCTGCTCCAGAAATACGGAGGAGGTCCCCTTCAGCGCATTGTCATAGATGAAATAAAAGTCCTCACCGATATACAGATCCGTACGGAATCGGGTATCACCGATCAGGTCCCGGCGGAACATGGTGCCGCCGATCTGGCGCAGAGCGGTGCCGGGGGTGAACAGGGCCTTGATGGTGTCGTGGGGGTCTTGATAGGTGGTCCGGGCAGGACCGGCATCAGCTTCCATCTGACGGTAGATCTTGTGCCACTCGAACTGGTGGACAGAGAAATATCGGGAAGCGGCGATACCGGCATCGGCCCCCAGGATGGCTTCCGTCAGGGTCTGCACCAGCAGAGGATGCACCGCGTCGTCGCTGTCTACGAACAGGATCAGGTCACCGGTGGCCACGTCCAGACCCTTGTTCCGGGCGGCGGAAATACCTTCGTGGGCTCCGGTCAGTGCCCGGATCTGGGGATGCTCCGCTGCCAGTTTCCGGATCAGGTCGGGGGTGCCGTCGGTGGAACCATCATCGATCAGGATGATCTCGAAGTTCTGGTAACTCTGTGCAAAGAGAGATCGTACACACTCCTCCAGCACAGCTTCTCGCTGGTAGACTGGGATGATGATAGAGACGAGAGCGTTCATCCGGAACACTTCCTTTCTTACAGATAGGTCGCCAGTGCTTGCAGATCCGCGTCGGTGGTGGCCCAGCTGGTACAGAAGCGTACGGCACTGTGGCCGGCATCCACCGGCTCCCAGAACTCGAAGCGCACATACTCCTGCATTTGGGCCAGCTTGCTGTTTTCAAGGATGATGAATTGCTGGTTGGTGGGAGAGTCCAGGAAGAAGGCGTAGCCCTTCTCACGGAACAGGGTCTTGAGCTTCGCCGCCATGGCGATGGCGTGGGCACTGATCTTGAAGTACAGATCATCGGTGAAAAGGGTATCGAATTGGACGGCGGTCAGGCGGCCCTTGGCAAGCAGGGCACCGTTCTGCTTGATGATGGTGAACAGATGCTTGGGGGCGTTGCCCTTGGGGAATACCACAGCTTCGCCGCAGAGAGCGCCGACCTTGGTGCCGCCGATGTAGAACACGTCGCACAGCCGGGCGATGTCCCGGATGGTCACGTCGGTGGTCTCGCTCATGAGACCGTAGCCCAGACGGGCACCGTCCAGATACAAAGGGATCTGGAATTCCCGGCACACGGCGGACAGGGCTTCCAGCTCGGAGCGGGTGTAGAGGGTGCCGTACTCCGTGGGGTGGGAGATATAGACCATGCCGGGGAAGACCATGTGGGTATAGCTGGGGTCGGAATAGAACCGGCGGATGTACTGGCGGACGGTGTCAGCTTCCAGCTTGCCGTCTTTGCCGGGAAGGGTCAGGACCTTATGTCCGGAGGCCTCGATCGCGCCGGCTTCATGGACACTGACATGACCGGTGGTGGCGGCGATCACGCCCTCGTAGCTGTGGAGCATGGAATCGATCACGATCCGGTTGGTCTGGGTGCCGCCCACCAAAAAGTGGACCTCCGCTTCGGGACAGCCAATGGCAGTCCGGATCTTTTCTTTGGCGGTGTCGGTGTGGTGGTCGGAGCCATAGCCGGACAGGGCCTCCATATTGGTTTCGACAAGGCGCTCCAGCAGCTTGGGGTGGGCGCCCATGAGGTAGTCGCATTCAAAATGAAGCATAATTCTTCGCCTTTCTGTCATGATTTTTAAGTATATCATGATCGGTGGGATCTTCAAGGGGACAAAATAAAAAAGTCCTGCAAAAGCAGGACTTTTTTATACGGGAAATGATCAGATCATCTTCTCGGGATCGACGGTGTAGCTGTCGGTCAGGATGCGGATGAAGTCGATCAGGGCCAGGATGCCGCCCATATAGCAGCAGAAGGAGGCAACGATCTTGACGATGCCTTTCTTGGTCTCGCCCATCATGAAGTTGTGGATGCCGAGGCCGCCCAGGAAGAAGCACACCAGAGCGACGGTGATCTTGTCCTTGCCGCCCAGATCGCCGCCCTTGGCAGCAGGGGCCTTGTTAGCAGCGCCGCAGGAGGTGCAGAAAGTGGCGTTGGGGTCGATGACGTTGCCGCAGTTGGCGCAATGGGTATTGCCGTTGCCCACCTGGACACCGCACTTCAGGCAGATGGCCTGATTCTCGTTCAGAGCCTCGCCGCAGTTCTTACAAAACATATGTAACACTCCCATCTATCTCTTTCGTACGAAAGTACTCATTTACTGTACCACAATATGAGAG
>JAFNXT010000090.1 GCA_017378975.1 Oscillospiraceae bacterium | reverse complement strand
GGGGGCTGACCCTCCTGTGCCTGATCCCCATGAGCTTCCTGCTGGTGGCCTCTGCCCTGCTGGGACGGTATATGCAGAAAAAATGGGACATCCGGCAAGCCGCCTTCTCCAGGCTCTCCGACTTCACCCAAGAGCGCTTCTCCGGCCTGGCCGTGATCAAAGCCTTCGTCAAGGAGGCCCACGAGCTCATGTCCTTCCGCAAGCTCAACGAGGAGAATGAGAAAGCCAACATGGACCACACCCAGGCCTCGGTGCTCATGCGGATCCTGGTGATGCTCTTCGTGGAGAGCGTGATCTGCGTGATCCTGGGCTACGGCGGCACGCTGGTCCACCGTGGCACCTTCAATGCCGGTCAGCTCATGGAATTCATGGGCTACTTCTCCGCCGTGATCTGGCCGATCATGGCCGTCTCCGAGCTGATCGACATGACCTCCCGTGGCAAAGCCTCTCTGGACCGGATCGGGCACCTGCTGGACCAGGTCCCGGACATCACAGACCGTCCCACCGTCCGGGACATCCCGATCCGTGGTCAGATCGCCGCCGATCATCTGACCTTCCGTTACCCCGATGCCGACTGCGATGCACTGACAGACCTGTCCTTCACCATTGGAGCCGGAGAGCACGTGGGCATCATCGGCCGCACCGGCTCCGGCAAAAGTACGCTGGCGGACCTGCTGATGCGGATGAACGAAGCTCCGGAAGGGAGCCTGTCCATCGACGGCACCGATGTGACCCACCTGCCCCTGCAGACCCTGCGAAAGGCCGTGGCCTTCGTTCCTCAGGACGATTTCCTGTTCTCCGACACCATTGCCCGGAACATCGCCTTCAGCCATGTGGATGCCCCCATGGACCGGATCCGGGATGCGGCGAAGCTGGCCCAAGTGCACGACAACATCAGCGGTTTCGACCGGGGCTACGAAACGGTACTGGGCGAACGGGGCGTCACCGTCTCCGGCGGACAGAAACAGCGGATCTCCATCGCCCGGGCCCTGATCACCGAGGCTCCGATCCTTGTGATGGATGACAGCGTGTCCGCCGTGGATACCGCCACCGAGCGACAGATCCTTCAGGCGCTGCGGACCTCCCGGCCGGACAAGACCACCATCCTGATCTCCCACCGGGTATCCTCCATCCGGGAGCTGGACAAGCTCCTGTTCCTTGAGGACGGCCGCCTGACGGCGGTGGGCACCCATGCTGAGCTTTACGAACACTGCCCGTCCTACCGCCGCATGGTGGACCTGCAAAAGCTGGATGAGGAAGGAGGGGATCTCAATGGCTGACTACCTCCCCCTCCTGATCGTAGGCGCGATCCTGGGCGTGGCCTCGGCGATCTTCCTGACGGTGTACCTTTGGGACCTGCGCAGAAAAGAAGAGGACTCCGCCGAGCGGCAAATGTCCGACGGCGAGATCTGCCGCCGCCTGCTGGCCTATGCCAAGCCCTACCGGGGCCAGTTCCTGCTGGTGGCGCTGGTGATGCTCCTGTCGATCGCCTATAACGTGCTGTCCCCTCTGCTGGTGGGGCAGATCCAGAAGCTGATCCGGGAGGACTTCCTCCTGTCCGCCCTCTACGCCAAGGTGGCAGTCTACGCCGGGATCCTGCTGGTGAGCCTCGTTTGCACCTATCTGCAGGCCATGCTCCTGCAAAAGATTGGGCAAAAGATCCTCTCCGCCATCCGTGAGGATGTGTACGGAAAGATCTCCTCCCTGTCCCATGCCCAGCTCAACAAGATCCCCGTGGGCAAGCTGGTGACGAGAGTCAGCAACGACCCCAACGCCATCAACTACCTTTTCACCAACATCCTTGTGACCCTCGCCAAGAACACGCTGGTGATCTTCGGCGTATTGGGAGCCATGCTCCTGCTGAACTACGCCCTGACCCTGATGGTACTGTGCTTCGTCCCGGCGCTGGTCCTGTTCACGTTGGTGTTCCGCCGGTTCTCCCGGAAGGCCCACCGGGGCGTCACCGATGCCACCACGGACATCAACACCTTCCTGTCCGAAAACCTTTCCGGCATGAAGATCACCCAGAGCTTCTGTCAGGAGGACCGGAAGATGGCCGAATTCACGGACCGGTCCCGGAAGCTCCAGAAAGCCAAGCAGGGCCGGATGCTGGTGTTCAGCGTCTTCCGCCCCATGGTGTACATGCTCTTCATCAGCTCCAACCTGTTTTTGTTCTATCTGGGCGCCCGCGGTCAACTGGACGGCTGGACCCTGCTGGGTCAGACCATCGGCAGTGACGTGGTGGTGGCCTTCTATATGTACATCAACAAATTCTTCGAGCCCATCCAGTCGCTGGCAGAGCAGTTCGATATGCTCCAGCGCTCCTTCGCCTCGGCGGAGAAGATCTTCACGATCATGGACATGGAGCCGGAGGTGGTGGACGAGCCCGACGCGATCGACCTGCCGGAGCTCCGGGGCCACATCGAGTTCCGCAATGTCTGGTTCGCCTACGAGCCGGACCAATGGATCCTCAAGGACGTGTCCTTCACCGTGGAGCCCGGACAGACCGTGGCCTTCGTGGGAGCCACCGGCTCCGGCAAGACCACGATCCTGAGCCTGCTGTGCCGCAACTACGACATCCAGCGTGGTCAGATCCTGATCGACGGCATGGACATCCGGAAGATCCGGCTCTCCAGCCTGCGCCGCCGGTTCGGACAGATGCTGCAGGATGTGTTCCTGTTCTCCGGCACCGTGGAGAGCAACATCACCTTAGGTCAGGACTTCTCCCCGGAGGAGATCGCCCGTTGCTGTGGCTACGTCAATGCCGACCGCTTCATCAGCAAGCTGGAAAAGGGCCTGCAGGAGCAGGTTTTGGAGCGTGGTGCCAACTTCTCCGCCGGACAGCGGCAGCTCCTGTCCTTCGCCCGGACGGTCATCCACAGACCCTCGGTGATGATCCTGGACGAAGCCACCGCCAACATCGACACGGAGACGGAACTGCTGATCCAGGACTCTCTGGAAAAAATGAGCCACATCGGCACCATGCTGATCGTAGCCCACCGCCTGTCCACGATCCAGCATGCCGACAACATCATCCTCCTGTCCCACGGCCAGATCCTGGAGCAAGGGACCCATGGCCAGCTCCTGTCCCAAAGGGGCCACTATCACAAGCTCTATACCCTGCAATACAACAAAGAGAAACTCTCAGGCAAATAAAACGATCACCCGAAGTGAGCCGAAAGCCCCTTCGGGTGATCTTTTACCTGTCATCGTGAGGTGCTCCGCACCCTTCCTGCGATCAGCGCAAATGCAGTGTTTGTTGTGTCCTTGCAAAGCAAGGACACCGGCGTGGGCATGCCCACGCCCTACGACTCTCTACGGAAGATCCGGATGTTACTGCGAAACAGGAGATGCCCCAACACCAGCACCAAAAGCCCCGTCACCACACCGCCCGAATCGATCCCCACGTCCACGATACTGCAATGCCGCCCCGGGGAGAAGACTTGGATCGTCTCATCCACACAGGCCGCCGCCACACCGCAGGCCACCGGCAGCAAAAACCAAGCCTTGCCACCGCACAGCATCCCAAACAGCCACCCAAAAGAGAAGCCCAAAGCGGCGAACTCCGAAAAATGGGCGAGCTTTCGCAAAACATGCATCCCCTCCGGTGTATCCAGCGGCAAAAACGGCAACAGCGTCCGGAGCAACTGTCCCACCCAGCCGCTCATCTGACTGGAGGTCTGCCCGGGCATGGCGGAGTTGCCCCAAATGAACGCCAACAGCGCCACCACAAGCACCGAAGCCCAAACGATCCGCCCCTTCGTCCGCTTCAAAACACTTTCCTTCATCTTCCGTTCCCCTTTTTGAAACATTTCCCCCATTATAGCCCCCACCCCACGCCCTGTCAAGAACGCCCCAAAGGAGCCTTGCTCCCCTTGGGGGAGCGGTCGCCGCAGATGACTGAGGTGGGGCGTATCATCCATCATTGACGATCCCCCAAATATGCCCTATAATACAAGTGTTGACCAATCAACATCACAAAGAAGGAGACTGCGATATGGACAGAACATACGACCCCTTGTTCACCCCCTGGAAGGTGGGCAACGTAGAGATCAAGAACCGCATCGTCCTGTGCCCCATGGGCGGCACGTCCCTGTTCGGCTGGTTCGAGCTGACCGGCTGTAAATTCGACAAAGAGGCCGCCAACTTCTTCCTTGAAAGAGCGAAAAACAACGTGGGCCTGATCATCCCCGGCATCGCTCCCCTCCGGGACACCTTCTGGGGCCGCTGGCTGTGGCAGAACCCCAAGATGTTCGAGGAACTGAAGGAGTTCATGGACGAGATCCACAAGACCGGTGCCAAGCTTTTCATCCAGCTCACCGCTGGCATGGGCCGGAGTTGGGCGATCACCGACATGGTAGCCCCGATCCACAAGAACAAATTCCTGCGCCGCCTCGCCAAGCCCATCATCGATACTGACCACGAGCTGGCCAGCCCCAGCCCTCTGCCCTCCCGTTGGGACCCGGAGATCACCACCCCGGAGATGACCGTCGAGCAGATCCATGAGATCATCGAGGCCTTCGCCAAGACCGCCAAGCTCTGTAAGGATGCCGGCGTAGACGGCGTGGAGGTCCATGCGGTCCACGAGGGTTACCTGCTGGATCAGTTCACCATGGAGTGGACCAACAAGCGTACCGATCAGTACGGCGGCTCCTTCGAGAACCGCTACCGCTTCCCGGTGGAGGTGGTCCAGGCGATCAAGGCCGCCTGCGGTCAGGACTTCCCCGTGTCCCTGCGTTACAGCGTGGAGTCCAAGGTCAAGGGCTTCCGCTCCGGTGCCGTCCCCGGCGAGAAGTACACCGAGGTGGGCCGTAACATGGCAGAGTCCGAGCGTGCCGCCAAATATCTGCAGGATGCCGGCTACGATATGCTCAACGCCGACAACGGCACCTATGACAGCTGGTACTGGTCCCATCCCCCCATGTACATGCCCCAGAACTGCAATCTGGCAGACGTGTCCCATATCAAACAGTTCGTGGACATCCCCGTGGTCTGCGCCGGCCGTATGGAGCCGGAGATCGGTGCGCAGGCGATCAAAGATGGCAAGATCGATGCCATGGGCGTTGCCCGTCAGTTCCTTGCCGACGGCCAGTGGATCACGAAGATGATCGAGGACCGTCTGGAGGACATCCGACCCTGCATCTGCTGTCATAACGGCTGTTTCAACTTCTGCAGCTTCAATGGCCACGCCAACGCCCAGGACCTGACCGACACCATGGGCCTTGCCCGCTGTGCCATCGACCCCACCACCATGCAGTCGAAAAAGTATCGGCTGAAGCCCGCCAAAAAGGCCAAAACGGTGGCCGTGATCGGCGGCGGTATCGGCGGCATGGAGACCGCGCTGGTCTGCGCCAAGCGTGGCCACAAGGTCACCCTCTACGAAAAGTCCGACCGTCTGGGCGGCGTGTTCATCGCGGCGGCGGCCCCCTCCTTCAAGGAGAAGGACCGTGACCTGATCGCATGGTATCGCCGTGAGATCGGCAAGTATCCCATCGAGGTCAGGCTGAACACCGAAGTGAAGGACATTGCCTCTCTGGGTGCCGACGAAGTGGTGGTCGCCACCGGTGCCAGCCCCATCCGGATCCCGGTCAAGGGCATCGAAAAGGGCATCCAAGCCATCGACTACCTGCTGAAGAAGCCCGAAGTGGGCCAGAACGTCACCATCATCGGCGGCGGCCTGACGGGCTGTGAGATCGCCTACGAGCTGTACCTGCAGGGCAAGACCCCCACCATCGTGGAGATGAAGGACGACCTGATCGCCGTCAAGGGCGTGTGCCTTGCCAACTCCAGCTACCTCCGGGACTTCTTCAGCGCCAACAAGGTGGCAGTCCATCTGGAGACCAGACTCTCCGAGATCACCGATGAGGGCGTGACCGTCATCGACAAGGACGGTAAGACCTTCCAGATCGCCGCGGACTCCGTGATCCTCTCCACCGGCTACCGTCCCAGCCCCCTGGCCACCAAGGGCGTGAAGCTGGTAGGCGATTGCGACAAGGTAGGCAACCTGCGCACCGTCATCTGGCAGGCCTGGGACATCGGAATGAAGATCTGACCGCCCTTTTACCGTAGGGTGGAGGCATGCCTCCACCGGTGGTTTTCGCAACGCGAAAACCACTTCGCCCAAAGGGCGAAACGACACCCCTGCGCAGCCCTCCCGGGCTGCGACGGCTGGGGCATGCCCCAGCCCTACATTGGATCAAAGGAGCGATACTATGTACCTTACCCCTGAACAAAAAGCCGTCTTAGACGGTGCCAAGGGCGAGACCATGGCCAAGGTGATGAAGACCCTGGTCATGTACGGCGATACCTTCGGCGCTGATAAAATGGTCCCCGTGACCTCGGAATATAACCATCTGGTGACCTCTTTCGGTCTGAAGATGATAGGCCCCGTGTTCGATCTGATGCAGAAGCTGATCGATGCCGG
>JAFNXT010000089.1 GCA_017378975.1 Oscillospiraceae bacterium | reverse complement strand
GTGGGTACGCTCTGCTTGCGTCATATGCGTTACCAGGAGGCCGAGCGCTACTTCTCGCTCGTTAGTCTCGACTATCAGTATATGCTCAATGTGATGCTCAAACGCGACCCATTTGATGCACTTTGCCCCGAGGGAGACCGCATCTTGGACTTCCGCTATAGGTTTGCAACCACTATGGCATCGCTGGAACGTGGCATAGAGGCTACAACGGACCAAAACCGTCGTGCGCAGCTACTCCTAAAGTTTGGCATAGGCATGGGTAATTCGGTGACAACATGCTGGCCTTTAACCTACTATGGTCGCAGTTGTAATGATGACTGGAGGGACGATAGTGTCGCATTGGCCCTACACAACAGGGCTATAATTTCGACGCGAAGACATGGTTTTTTGACACGCTGTGACCACCACCCGAAGGGTGGTGGTCATGCTTATTCTGCCGGCGTTTGACGTTTTTTCATCATCAGCTCATTGATCCGCTCGGTGTTCTTTTTGATGATGGACCAGATCACCGCCCAGATCAGGAGGTAGCCGCCCACGAAAATGCCGGTGAAGACCAAAACGGGGAGCGGGCCCCATTCCAGCCAGTCGTTGAGCAGGTAGGTGGCAAGATATGTGACATACAGGACGCCGCCGTGGATCGAGATCGCCGCCATCAGGGGGAGGCGTTCGATCTGGTAGATGGCGTTCATGCCGCCGGCGATGAAGGCCAGCGTGGTCAGGGAGAAGATCCCGGTGGTGACCTGGTCTACGGTCAGGGTCTGCAGGACCCCCTGGTGGTCCAGGATCAGATAGAGGACCGCCAGGACCATCGGGCCGATGCCGCAGGCCGCGAAGCCCCGGCGCAGAAGTCTCAAAACGTGTTTTTTCATAGTCCTTCGTACCTCCTTCTGATCTCCGAGAAACAGCGTCTGGATACATAGTCCCGATGGCCGCACCGGAATATGGCATCCACGCCGCCGCTGAAGGTGGCGTGGAACCGGGTGATGCGGTGTTCGTTGGCAAGGGTGGATTTGTTGATCCGGATGAAGTAGGAGGGCAGGATCTCCTCCAGATCACGGAGCCGGTCCTGAAGGCGGTAGTGGTCTGCGTGGCCATCGATGGCGATCACCTTGCGGTCTATGACGGTGATACATTCGATCTCGGAGAAGGACAGCCTGCGGACCTCATCCTCCCGATGGCCCATGAGGCTGTCCCTGCCGGAATGCTCACGGACAAGATCCTCGATCCGCTGTGTCAGGGAGGAGGGGGCATGGACGGTGGCTACGATCTGTTCTTCCGCGTCTTTGTCGATGATGAGCTTGTATTTCATGAGCGAAGATCCTTACTGTTTTTTCATTTGTCCGAGGAAACAGGAAACGGCGACCAGTGTTGCGACCACGCTGTAGGCGAGGACCGACAGGAGGTGGGGCGCCGCGGCGCCCAGATCGCCGGCCAGCAGTGCTTTCTCCATTTCCACCGCGTGGACGAAGGGCAGAAGCCCTGCGATCTTTTGGAAGACGCCGCCCACCAGCTCCAGATCGAACCACACGCCGGAGAGCCATGCGGAAAGGTTGGTCAGCAGTGCGCCGCAGATACCGCCCACCTGCTTCACGTTCAGCAGACTGCCGCACAAGAGCCCCAATGCGATATGGAAGACCGCCATGGGGATGAGGCCAATGATAGCATATACCATATGGATGCTCACCGTCAAGCCCAAGCAGATCGCCACGAGATAGCAGATGAGCGTCTGACCCAGCGCGATGGGTAAGATCGGGAGCATATAGCCAAGGATGAAGTCGAGGGCGCTCAGGGGGGTGGTGTACAGCCGCTGGAGGAAGGCGCTCTCCCGGTCTTTGGCGATCAGGGTGGCGGAGAACAGGGTCATGAAGGACAGTCCGAAGATCGTGATCCCCGGGGTCAGGCTGTGGATCCGGAACAGGTCCACCGGGATGCTTGCCTGGATCGCGCTCAGGAGCAACAGCAGGACCAGAGGGAAGCCCAGACCGAAAACGAGGCTGAGCGGGTCCCGGAGGATCTCCTTGGCGCACCGTTTGGCGAAGGTCATCATCCTCATACCGCATCCTCCTTCACGATGGTGACGAAGGCCGTTTCCAGATCGGCGGTGCCGGTGGTGTGTTTCAGTTCCTCCGCGGTCCCCACCGCCAGCAGGCGGCCGCTTTTCATGATGCCGATGCGGTCGGAAAGGGCTTCGGCTTCTTCCATGTAGTGGGTCGTCAGGATGATGGTGATCTTGCCCTTCAAAGAGCGGATCACGTCCCAGAGGTCGTGTCTTGCGATCACGTCCAGACCAAGGGTGGGTTCGTCCAGAAACAGGACCCGGGGCTCCCCGATCAGGGCCATGGCGATGCTGACCCGGCGTTGCCAGCCCCCGGATAATTTCCCGGCCTTTCGCGTCAAAACAGGGTCCAGAGCGAATCGTTCGGAAAGCTCCGTGATCTTCCCTTTGGTCCTTTCTTTGGAAAGACCGTGGATGCCGCACATCAGCTCCAGACCCTCTTTCACCGAAAGGTTCGGGGCAACGGCGGTCTCCTGAGGGGACACGCCGATCAGCCGCTTCACCTGTTCCGGCTCCTTCGTGACGCTGTGGCCGCCTATCAGAGCATCTCCGGCGGTGGGTACGGTCAGACAGGAGAGCATTTTGATGGTGGTGGTCTTTCCGGCTCCGTTGATGCCCAGCAGGGAGAAAACTTCACCCGGCCGGATCCGAAGGTCCAGTCCGTCCACGGCGGTCACATCCTTGTAACGCTTGACCAGCCCGGTGATCTCGATCATTTTGATGGCCTCCTTTTCGTTTTTGGCTATCATAGCAGATGCGGAAGGAGAAATGTTGGTTTTTGCCTGTTCGGTCGTTTCCGGTGATCCATCGGTGGGAGGGAGTCGTGGGGGCGAGTATGATGCCGTCCGGGACTATGCTATGTAGGGCGAGGGCATGCCCTCGCCGTCACGGTCCGGCAGGACCGTGGATCCATGGGACGTGCATCCGTAGGGGACGGGTCTCCCGTCCCTATCGTCCGCATGGCGGGCGATTTGTTTTTCGCAGAGCGAAAAACAGCGGCGGGGGCAAGCCCCCGCCCTACGGTGTATCCGCGCATGGGTCGGAGGGACGCAACTGTGGGGTGCGGGTGGCAACCGGGGGGTGGTGGCGTTCGGGTGGGGGAGGGCGTATACTTCTTTTGTTTTTTGCCCCTTTGCTCTTGCAAATCCGGGCCACAGGCAGTATACTTGAATTATTATGTCAACGAAGGAGACACGCCTATGCATACGAAGAACGAGACCGTGGCCGCCGCTTCCCAGCAGGTGCTGGCTCAGCTCCGCCGGGTGGTGGTGGGCAAGGATCAGGTGCTGATCTGGGTGCTGGCGACCGTTTTGGCCAAGGGCCATATCCTGCTGGAGGATATCCCCGGCGTGGGCAAGACCACCATGGCGCTGGCCTTCTCCAAGACCTTGGGCCTGACCTCTAACCGTGTCCAGTTCACGCCCGATGTGCTCCCCTCCGATGTCACCGGTTATTCCGTGTTGCAGCAGAGCACCGGGCAGATGGTGTATCAGCCGGGAGCGGTGTTATGTAACCTTTTCTTGGCGGACGAGCTGAACCGTGCCACCTCCCGGACCCAGTCCGCTCTGTTGGAGGCCATGGAGGAGGGGCAGGTGACGGTGGACGGCGTGAGCCATCCGATCCCCAGACCCTTCGTGGTGATCGCCACCCAAAACCCCACCGGTGCCGCCGGTACCCAGCTTTTGCCGGACAGCCAGATGGACCGGTTCATGATCCGGCTGTCCATGGGCTATCCTGCGCCGGCAGATGAAGTGGCCATGGTGATGGACCGGCAGAAGGCCGATCCTCTGGCGGGGATCTGCGCCATCATGAGCCGGGAGGCCCTGATGGCCCTGCAGGACACCGTGGCAAGTACCTATATCAAGGAATCCGTGGTCCGCTACATCGTGGAGCTTGTGAACGCCACCCGGAAGCACCGGGAGATCCTTCGGGGCGCCAGTCCCCGTGCGACGTTGGCCCTGACTGCCATGGCCAAGGCCATCGCCCAGCTCAAGGGCCGGGATTTCGTGATCCCGGAGGATGTGCAGACCGTGTTCACCGTCACCATCGCCCACCGGATCCTCCTGTCTCCCGGTGCCGAAGCACGGGAACGGACGGCGGAGCAGGTGCTGGGCTCCATCCTTGCCTCTGTGAAGGCCCCCTCGGCTGGCTGATATGGCATCGAGACGAGGGATCTATGTATTGACGCTGATCGCCTGCCTGATCTTCTATGGCGCGTATCAGCTTTGGTTCGCCGCCTTCGTGCTGACGGCGGTGCTGTGCCTGCCCCTGTTCTCGTTGCTCGTGAGCCTGCCGGCCATGCTCACGGCCCG
>JAFNXT010000088.1 GCA_017378975.1 Oscillospiraceae bacterium | reverse complement strand
GAAGGTGACGTTGCTGTAGTAGTTGTTGGAACGGATCAGGCCGCCCACGGGGCAGGTCTCCACCATGAGGTCGGTGCTGTCCACCAGCTTGCAGTCCACGGCGTAGCAGTTGGACACCGTGCCGCTCTGGGGGCAGGTGATGGGGGCGATGTAGACCGCGCCGGAGAGCAGAGCCACGGAGTTGGAGGTCTTGCCGGTGATGGTGCAGTCCTTGGCGAAGCAGTCGGTCACGGTGGAGGTCAGGGCGTAGCCCACCACCGCGCCGGCACGCCAGCCGGTGATCTTGGCACCGGTCACGCCCACGTTCATGATCGTGGCGCTCTCACAGTAGCCGAAGAGGCCCTCGTTGTCGGTGCCGTTGGACACGAAGTTGCTGACGGTGTGGCCCTGACCGTCGAAGGTGCCGGTGTAGGGCATGGTGTTGGGGGTCAGGGTATCACTGCAGTAGTAGCCGATGGCGGTCCAGTAGCTGCCAGCCAGATCGATGTCAGCGATCAGACGGCCGTTGATGCCGTTGTTGCCGGAATTGACCTGAGAAGCGAACCAGCGGAGCTGGGCGGCGTTGGAGATCTCGTACCAACCCTTGACATAGGCAGGACCGCCGGCGTCACAGTTCCGGCAGACACCGTCCACGTAGTTATGGGCGCAGGTGGTGCCGCAGGCGGTGCAGGTGTTGCCGGACCACTTGTGGCCGGTATGGTAGACCAGATCACCGTTCTGCTCGGCACCACAGCCGGTGCAGGCGTAGACGGTGTAGCCGTCCTCGGTACAGGTGGGAGCCACGGTGGCACCGGGGATGGTGTAGCTGTGGTCGATCTTGGGTAGCGTCCGGTCCATGGAGTAGGCACAGCCGTAGCACTTGGTGTACTCCTTGCCGGTCTTGGTACAGGTGGGCTCCAGCACATCGGAGATATAGAGCTTATGACCGCCGGGGATCCGCTCGTCTTTGGTGCGCTTGCAGACGGTGCAGGTGTAGGTCATGGCACCGTCCAGCCAGCAGGTGGCTTCCTGCGTCACGGTGCCGTCGTCCCAAGTATGCTCGGCGCACTCCACGATGGCACCGCAGACGGTGCAGATGTCGTTTTCATAGCTGTGGCCGGTGGCAGGGATCGGCTCGGTGGTGGTCTCGCCGCACAGGGTACAGGCGAAGGTCGTCTCGCCCTCCTCCTCACAGGTGGGGGCCTTGGTGATCACGCCGGAGCCGTAGCTGTGTTCGCACAGCAGGTAGGGGAACCACATGCTGTAGCTGTACAGGTAGCCGTTGCCGGGCAGAGTCAGGTCGCCGGTCTGCTGGCCGTCGCCGTTGTTGAAGATCACGAACTGGGCCTCGGCAGGAACGGTGCCGGTCCAGATGTTGCCTTCGTAGAGGGTCATGGGGACGCCGGGCCACTGGACCATGCCGGTGTTGCTCTCGGACCAGTAGTACAGGTTCACGATGGACCAGCCGTCCACGTTCTCATAGAAAACGGTCTTCACCGTGGGCTTGGCCGCGCCACAGCCGGTGCAGATGCCGTTGACATAGCTGTGAGAGGTCTGGGCCACGTCCTCGGTGCGGATGTCGCCGCACTTGGTGCAGGTGTAGGTCCGGACACCGGTGGAGATGCAGGTGGGAGCGGTGGTGACGGTACCGCCGTCGTAGCTGTGGACACAGAAGTCGCCGCCCTCATAGACGGACCAACTGCCGGTGCCGTAGTTGAAGTGGTTCATGCCCTGAGGGATCGTAAGATCCGAGGTCTGGGTGCCGTTGCCGTCGCTGAAGATCACATAGGTGGCATCCGCAGGGATCGAGTGATAGTAGATGTTGCCTTCCAGCAAGGACATGGGCTGGCCGGGCCAGGAGGTCATGCCGGTGTTGGAATCGGACCAGAAGTAGATGTAGGGGGTGCTCCATCCGGCGGTGTTGGTCAGCAGGACGGTCTGCTGTCCACCGGCGGCGAAGGCGATGGCAGGGATCAGACCCAGCACCATCACGGCCACCAGGATCAGACACATGATCCGGATGAATTTCTTGGGGTCTTTCATTGTGGGGTACCTCCGTTTTTTGATTTATTCGATGATCCGTTGGATCATTGGATACAGGGGATAGGGGTCATTTGCCGGCGATGGAGAGGGCTTTGACCAGCGTGGTGGGAGCGCCGAAGGCGGTGGGGCCCAGCGGATCTTGCAGGGAGCTGTCGTTTGCCAGCGCGGTGATGTCTTTCAGCAGGTCGTAGAAGTTGCCCGCTACGGTGAAGGACTTCACATGGTCCGTCAGGCGGCCTTCCCGGATCAGGAAGCCCTCGCTTTGCAGGGAGAAGTCGCCGCTGACGGCGTTGGCTCCGGCGTGAAGGCCTGT
>JAFNXT010000087.1 GCA_017378975.1 Oscillospiraceae bacterium | reverse complement strand
GCGATACTCATTGAAGGTGGTGGCACCGATCACCTGGATCTCGCCACGGGACAGAGCAGGCTTAAGGATGTTCGCGGCGTTCATGGAACCTTCCGCATCACCGGCACCCACCAGATTGTGGACCTCATCGATCACGAGGATGATATTGCCGCACTCCTTGACCTCCGCGATCAGGCTCTTCATACGGCTCTCGAACTGCCCACGGAACTGGGTACCGGCCACCAGAGCCGTCAGATCCAGCAAAAATACCTCTTTGTCACGGAGCTTATAAGGTACCTCTCCGGCGGCGATCCGCTGGGCCAACCCTTCAGCGATGGCGGTCTTACCGACACCGGGTTCACCGATCAGGCAGGGATTGTTCTTTTGACGGCGGTTCAGGATCTGGATCACACGCTCCGTCTCCACATCCCGTCCGATCACCTTGTCCAGCTTCCCTGCTCTGGCCCGACCGGTCAGATCCATGCAGTAGCTGTCAAGGAACTTATGCTTTTTGGACTTCTTTTTCTTATCGCCCTCCGGCTCTTTCCGGGAAGGACGCTCCGGCTGTTTGGCAGGCATATCGTTATTGCCACCGAACAACTGGTTCAGCAGAGGGAACGTGGCAGTACGGCTTTCCGCTTCATCCTCGTCCCCGTCGCCTTCTTCACGCTGACCGAACATGGAGCTCATCTCATCGCTGAGCATATCCAGATCATCCTCAGAGATACCCATCTGCTTCACCACCTGATCGATCTGAGGGATCCCCAGACCACGGGCACAGCGCAGACAATAGCCCTCGTTCAGCGAAACACCGTTCTCCATCTTGGTGATGAAGACCACGGCGACATTCTTTTTGCACTTCGTGCACATTTTAGGTTGCACTTCGATCACTCCTTGCTAAAGGGATACCAAGGGTACACCCAACTTCACAGCATAGGCGTACACTCGAATTTTTCTATCCCGTCGTCGTACCAAAGATGGGTCATATACAGCCCACCGGGAGGTACCGTAGGACCGGCGGCAGTCCGGTTGCCGGACTGGAGGATCTGACCGATCTTCTCCGGGGGGAACTTCCCTTCCGCGGCATAGACCACGGTCCCTGCCATGGCACGGGCCATATTGTACAGGAAGCCGTTGGCGCACACCCGAAGCCGGATCAGGTCCCCTTCCCGTTCCACATCATAGTAGTAGACAGTTCGCACCGTCGACTTCACATCGGTCCCCACGCTCCGCACCGCGGCAAAATCATGGGTACCCACGAACTGCTGTGCCGCCCGTTGCATGACCGTTTCATCCAGATGCTTGGGATAGAACCAGGCCCGCTCCACATGGAAGGGGTCCTTCAAACGGGAATTGTAAATGAGATAAGTATACTCCTTCCGCACACAGGACCCGATGGCATTGAAGCCTTCATGGACATCGAAGGCTTTCGTCACCACGATATCCTGAGGAAGATGCGTATTCAAGGCGTACGGCACCCGATCCGCCGGGATAGTGGAGCTGGTGCGGAAATTGGCTACATAGCACTTGGCATGGACACCGGCATCGGTCCGGCCGCAGCCGGTCATATGCACGGGATGTCCCACTACCATGGCCGCCGCCTTCTGCAGGGTCTCCTGCACCGTAGGCAGATCCTTCTGCATCTGCCAGCCATGGTAGGCCGTTCCAAGATAGGTCAAAAACAGACAGATATTACGCATGGCGCACCTCACAGCCCAAACACGGACAGCGTGATCACCGCCGCCAGAAGAACAGCCCCCACGAAGAACGCCACCATATCCAGCAGTGTATAGTGGAGCAACTTCATCTTGGTCCGGCCCTCACCGCCGTGATAACAACGACACTCCATGGCCGTTGCCAGCTCATCGGCACGGCGGAAGGCGCTGACGAACAGCGGGATCAGGATCGGCACCAAAGCCTTCACCTTCTCCATCAGGTTACCATTCTCCAGATCCGCACCACGGGCCTTCTGAGCGGACATGATCTTGTCCGTCTCTTCGATCAGTGTGGGGATGAACCGCAGAGCGATGCACATCATCATGGACAGCTCATGGACCGGCAGATGGAGCACCTTCAGCGGAGAGAGCAAGGATTCCAAGCCATCGGTCAGAGCGATGGGCGAGGTGGTATAGGTCAGCAGGAAGGTCCCGGTGACCAGCATCAGGATCCGCATGACCATAAAGAAGCCGCGGATCACGCCCTCTTTCGTGATCTTGATGATCCAGAACTCCACCCAGACCGTCTCACCGGCGGTCATGAACACGTTCAATACGCCCGTGAACACCAGGATCACCACCATGGGCTTCATGCCCCGGACGATGCTCTTGGGTGGGATCCGGGAGATGGCGATGCACCCGATCAGGAACACCAGCATCATCCCATAGCTGATCCAGCTCTTTGCAATGAACAAGGCGGCGATGTACACCACCAGCATCAGCAGCTTGGTCCGGGGATCCAAGCGGTGGATGAAGGAATTCCCCGGGAAATATTGACCGAGGGTGATATCTTTAAGCATGATGCCCACCCTCCTTCAGCTTTTTCAGTGCCGCCACCGCCTGATCGATGGAATACACAGGATCCACATCCAGCCCCATGGCCTTCAGCCGCAGGAACACCCGGGTCACATCCGGGATATCCAGCCCCATATCCAAAAGCTGCTGGGCGTGGACGAAGATCTCCTCCGGTGTACCGTCCATCGCCAAACGTGACCCATTCATCACAAGGAGCCGATCCGTCAGTCTGGCGACATCGCTCATGGAATGGCTGACCATCATGATCGTGGCGTTCCTGGCCCTTTGATAGGCCCGGATATTCTCCAGGATCCCTTCCCTGCCCACCGGATCCAGACCGGCAGTAGGCTCATCCAGGATCAGCACCTCCGGCTCCATGGCGATCACACCCGCGATCGCCACCCGACGCTTCTGTCCGCCGGACAGATCGAAGGGCGAAACTTCAAGCTGTTTCTCCGTCAACCCCACGAACCCGGCAGCCTGACGCACCCTGCGGTCGATCTCGGACTGGCTCAGGCCCATATTCTTAGGACCGAAAGCGATATCCTTATAGACCGTCTCCTCAAAAAGCTGATACTCAGGATACTGGAAGACCAATCCCACCCGAAACCGGGCCTGACGGGTGATCTTTTTATCGGACCAGATATCCACTCCGTCCAAAAGCACCTGCCCGGAAGTAGGCTTCAGCAGTCCGTTCAAGTGCTGTATCAGAGTGGACTTACCGGAACCGGTATGTCCGATGATGCCGATGAACTCTCCACGCTCCACAGAAAAAGACACACCATCCAGCGCCTTATGCTGGAAGGGGGTCCCGGGGCTGTAGGTATGTTCCAGTTCTTTGATCTGTAAGATAGGTGCCAATGTGGTCTCCTCCAGAATGCGTAACGTCAGGTCATACGATCATAGATCGCCTGCGCGCAACGCTCGATATCCAAACAGTCCAGGGGCACCGGGATGCCCTGCTGTCCCAACTCATAACAAAGCTCCACCGTCTCCGGAGCCGCAAGACCGATCCGATGCAGCAGCTCCACCTGAGAGAACACCTGCTCCGGCGTTCCGTCGGCAGCGACGCTCCCCTTATGGAGCACCACCACCCGCTGGGCCATGGCGGCCTCATCCATATGATGAGTGATCAGCACCACGGTGATGTCTTTGTTTCTATTGAGCTCCATCACCGTCTCCATGACCTCCCGGCGACCTCGGGGATCGAGCATGGCCGTGGGTTCATCCAGAACGATACACTTAGGCTCCATGGCGATGATACCGGCGATGGCGATCCTCTGCTTCTGTCCACCGGACAAAAGATGGGGCGCGTGCTTCCGGAACTCATACATCCCCACCTGCTTCAGTGCCTGATCTACCCTCCGGCGGATCTCGGGGCTGGCAACGCCCAGATTCTCAGGACCAAAGGCCACATCCTCTTCAACCACGTTGGCCACGATCTGATTGTCCGGATTCTGGAAGACCATACCAACACTGCGACGGATCTTGATCAGCAGATCGTCATCGGAGGTATCCATACCGCAGACATAGACCTTGCCACCACAGGGCAGCAGGATGGAATTGAAATGCTTGGCCAGAGTAGACTTGCCGCATCCGTTGCTCCCCAGGATCGCCACGAAGCTACCTGCTTCGATGGACAGACTGAGGTCCGTGAATACGGCGACACCGGGCGTGTCCTCCACGCCCGGGTACGCGTAATTCAAATGCTCGACACAGATCGATTCATTCATATATCGTCCCTCCTGCTCAGGGGGTCCACCTTCCGGTAGAACCGCAGGGCAGCATGATACCAGTGGACTTCACCGGCAGTCCCAGCTCTCCGACCACAGTCTTGCCGCCATGACCTGCACCAAACACCACATCAGAGGCAT
>JAFNXT010000086.1 GCA_017378975.1 Oscillospiraceae bacterium | reverse complement strand
CTACCGCAGGCACATCCACCACCCACGGTGTCTCCTGCTTCCGCTCTTTCCTGCCGAACAGCAGATAACACAAGGCCCCCAGGGGCACCAGCAACCGGACGACCTTCGTGCCACCACCGTAGCAAAGGAACGCGGAGTAGCCAAAGACACCGTTCAGATGGAAATTGAATCTGAACGTAGATGGACCGATGGTCACGCCCACAGAAACGGCTGCCAGTAGGCAGAGAGCGATCCAGCCCGCTTTTCCCTTGGTCTTCTTCCGCCAACAATGCACGATGGCAAGTATGATCAGGCCATAGGAGATGATGTTAGACAGCAGTACGATCCATTGGGCGATACCGGCACCGGCCATGTGGCTCAGATCACCGGTGCGATAATGATCCGTTTGCTCATAGGGTGTGACCACGAAAGCCACCAGCTTATCATACCCCGACTGTGTCCGGACATCCACCACATAAACACCGACATCCGTATCCATCCGGTAAGAGGCGTTCACCACCTGCTCGGAAGTACCGTTGGAATAATTCGTGTTTCGATGGAACGATATCAGCTTCAGCTCATACTCCTGCACCTGAGAAAGCATCCCCCGAAGTCTCGTGAATATGGGTACGAGATCCTGTATGTCCACCGCATCCGAAATAGCCTCCTGCGCCTGCGTGATATCCCCATCAAGGATGGCATCCAGCATCCGTTCCGTGTAGGTCCTGATCTGCGGATCTTCCATACTCTCCATGATCGCCGCGCACCCGACCAAGGACACCGTCAAAAGGATACAGGCCAACAGGGCGATCAGTTTCTTATGAAGTTTCATTTTGCACGCACCTCCATCGCTTCCAATATATCGCAGCCATCGACATTTGTCCACTACAAAAAACACTCCGAAAGATCTCGGAGTGTTTTCTTGAACGATTCAGTTGTTCACGCTGTGATGACAGGGCGGGCTGTCCGGTGTCAGGGCCTTGAAGGTGTATCCGTTCTCCAATCCCCAGCGGATGATCATCTCCACCGCGTCCACGCTGAAGCTCTTGATATCATGCTGGAGCACCACGGAATTCTGCTTCTTGCCGATGGAGCCCACTACATTCCTGTACACTTCCTCAGCAGTCCTTGCGTCCTCAGCATCCTTGCTGTTGACGTTCCAGTCGAAATACTGGAAGCCCCGGGCCTCCACTTCCTTCACCAAACGGGACATGATGCCCTGATTGTACTTCTTGCTGATACCGTTGGAGCTTCCTCCGGGGAACCGCATGAGGGTGGTCTTCACGCCGGTGTGCTGATAGATGATATCCTGCATGGCATACAGATCATCGAAGAACGCTTCGTCGCTCTTGTAGATCTGGCTGTATTCATGGGTCACCGAGTGCATACCGATGGCGTGTCCACCTGCCACGATGTCATCCAGCAGATCCAGCCGGGCGGTCTTCACCACGAAGAAGGTAGCCTTCACATCATACTTTTCCAGCACCTTCAGAAGCTTTTCGGTGTACTTGGCAGGACCGTCATCGAAGGTCAGATAGATGGTCTTCCCGGTGGGCTCCACAGGCTCCGTAGGCTTCGGAGCCGCTTCCACCACCACGGTCCGCTTCTGGGTGGTCTCATTGCCGTAGCTATCCTTGACGGAATAGACCAGCGTATACGTCCCAGCCTTCCCGGTATCCACCGAACCGGAGACCTTGACCTCGTCCGTCAGATCTCCGTCCACGTTGTCCTCCGCAGTAAAGCCCGGCTCCTTCCACTTGTCGCCCACCGTGAGATCCACGGTGGACTTCCCCTTCAGGGTCAGCACAGGCGCCACAGGATCGTCGTAGCGGATCTGACGCTTCACCTCAGTCTTGTTCCCGGCGGCATCGGTGACGCTGTACCATACCACGCCATCCTCCTCACGCCGTTCCACCCGGTCCGTCAGATCGCCGTCGATCTCATCGGTGGCAGTGAAACCGGCCTCCTCATAGGGCTGACCGGGCAGGGTGTAGCCATCGTCCTCCGTCAGGCTGATGATGGGAGCCACATCGTCCACCACCTCCACGGTCCGGGTGACGGTCTTGGTGATGCCCTGATATACCGCCGTGTAGCTGACCGTGAAAGAACCGGGTCTGGCGGTATCCACCGCCCCCTCCGTCTCCACTGTCAACGGGACCTTATCCGTATCACGCAGGGTCCCAAAACCTACCGCCTCGGCACCGGGGTCATCAAAGGCCTTCCCATATCCCACGGTCATGTGCGCGTCCCCCTTCAGCAGGATCTGCACATCATAGACCTCGGGCTCCGTAGCTGCGGGAGGCTCTTCCTGCCCTCCAAAGATCGCCACACCCACAAGACCAAGGACCACGAGCAAAAGCACACCGATCGTCACCCAAAGCCCCACAGGTCGTCTGGGCGGCTTCCGGCCTCTGCGCCGCCGCTCCAAATCTTCAAATTTATCGCTACCCATCGTGAGTATCCACCTCCGTGTCTTTCTGTCATATACGCCGATGGTCGACATATCCGGTACTTATTCTACTGCTTGTACCATATTTCGTCAACTACAAATCGGTTACACCCGAGAAGAACTTCTGCTTGCATTTTCTGCACCGAAGACTATAATCATACCTGACATCTGTGAAGGAGCCCCACCATGGTACATTTACTTTTAGCCATCATTTACATTTCTTTCATCAGTCTTGGTCTGCCCGACGGCCTGTTGGGCTCCGCCTGGCCCTCCATGTACGGATCGCTGGACGTACCCATGTCCTTTGCCGGGATCATCTCCGTGATCATCTGCGTCGGTACCATCACATCCAGCCTTCTGAGCGACCGGCTCACCTGCAGGCTGGGTGCCGGAAAGGTCACCGCCGTCAGTGTGGCCATGACCGCCGTGGCACTGCTGGGCTTTGCCTTCAGTGACCGGTTCTGGATGCTCTGCCTCTGGGCGATCCCCTACGGTCTCGGTGCCGGAAGTGTGGATGCCGCCCTGAACAATTATGTGGCTCTGCATTACAGCAGTCGCCACATGAGCTGGCTCCATTGTATGTGGGGTGTAGGTGCCTCGGTGGGCCCCCAGATCATGGGCCTGATCCTGACCCTTGGCGGAGGATGGGACAGCGGCTACGCCGCCGTGGCGATCGCCCAACTGATCCTCAGCGCGATCCTGTTCCTGTCCCTGCCCATCTGGAAACAGCGGACTGCCGCCGGCTCCGATGCCGCTCCCGTACCCGTGCCCCTGAAACGGGCACTGACGATCCCCGGCGCGAAGCAGGTCATGTCCACCTTTTTCTGCTATTGCGCGCTGGAGCAGACCGCCGGCCTTTGGGCGGCTTCTTACCTGTCCCTCGGTGCCGGACTTTCTCAGGAGACCGCTGCCTCTCTGGGCGGACTGTTCTTCATGGGCATGACCGCAGGCCGTTTCCTCAGCGGCTTCGTCACCATGAAGCTGGACGATACCTCCATGATCCGACTGGGGCTGGGCATCGTAGCCGCCGGTGTGGTAGTGCTGTTGCTCCCGTTGGGGTCTGCGGGAGCATTCACCGGCCTTCTGCTGATCGGACTGGGTTGCGCTCCGGTGTACCCCTGCCTGATGCACGCCACCCCTGCCAATTTCGGCGAAGAGAATTCTCAGGCCCTCATGGGCATCCAGACCGCCAGCGCCTATGTAGGCACCGCCCTTATGCCGCCCCTCTTCGGCCTGATCGCTCAGCACATCTCCATCCACCTGCTGGCCCCCTACCTGACGGTGCTCCTGCTGATCATGTTCCTGTGCAACGAATGGCTGAACAGACTGACGAACAATAATACCGTCCATTGACCATCCCCTGTCATCGTGTGGAACGAAGCGACGTGACGGTCCTCTGAGAAGTCCGGCCCTCTGCGGCTCCTCAGAGGACTGCCCCGTCGCCTTTTTTATCCCCGGACCATAGCCAGATACTTTTCCACCTCATGGGCCGCGACTGCGCCGTCAGCGACTGCCGTCACGATCTGCCGCACCGGCGTGGTCCGCACATCACCCACGGCGAACACACCGGGCAGATCCGTGCGGGTGTCCTCCCCTGCCCGGATATAGCCCCCAGCATCCAACGAAACCTGTCCTTCCACCAGTTCCGTGGAAGGCTTCCTGCCGATGCTGATGAAAAGCCCATCACATTCGACGGTCTCCACCTTGCCGGAGATCAGATCTCGCACCTGCACACCGTGGAGCTTCTCCTGCCCCAGCAAAGCTTCCACTTGACTGTTCCACAGGATCTGCACATTGGGCGCTTCCATCAGAGGCGCATGGTACAGCTTCGTGGCACGAAGGGCATCTCTGCGATGGACCAGGATCACCTTTCTTGCCACCCGGCTCAGGGTCAGGGCATCGGCCACAGCGGAATTGCCGCCCCCCACGACCACCACCGTCTTGTCCCGGAAGAACATCCCGTCGCAGGCAGCGCAGTAGCTGACGCCACGCCCCGTCAACGCCTCTTCCTTCTCCAGTCCCAACCCTCTGGGAGAAGCCCCGGTGGCGATCACCACCGTCCGGCCCAGAAAGCTGCCGCCTTCGGTCCTGACCACCTTGGGCTCTGCCGATAACTCCAGCCCGGTCACATCAGCATACACCGTTCGTGCCCCGAACCGCTCGGCTCCCTTACGCATCTGATCTCCAAGGCTGATCCCATCGATCCCATCGGGGAGACCGGGGTAATTATCGATCTGACTGGCAGACACCATCTGCCCACCGGGGAACGCCCGTTCCAGAAGCACCACGCTGAGCCCCGCTCTGGCACCGTACAGCGCCGCCGTATACCCACCGGGTCCTCCACCCACGATCACCATATCAAAGATCTTCTCCATAGACCGGACCTCCTTTTTTCTTAAGTATACCCGATCCCACAGAAGATCTCCGTGACCAAATCACCAATATCCTCTGATTGACTTCTCCGACAAAAAGGAGTATAGTGGACCCAAAGGAGGTCATGCCATGGAATTCCAAAACTATCTTCCCATCTGGGATAAGCTCACCCCCGACCAGCAAGCCCGGCTCCGGGAGGTGGTAGACTTCCGCAAGGTCCCCAAGGGCACCTTCATCCACGACAGCAGTGCCGACTGTCTGGGCCTTCTGCTGATCCGTACCGGCCAGCTCCGGACCTATATCCTCTCTGAGGAAGGCCGTGAGATCACGTTGGAGCGGCTGTTCCCCTATGATGTCTGTCTGCTCAGTGCCTCCTGCGTCATGCCGGATATGCAGTTCAATATCATGATCGAAGCGGAGAAGGATTCCGAATTCTGGAGCATCCCAGCCTGTTACTTCAAAAACCTCATGGACGAGTCCCTGGCAGTGTCCGGCTTTGCCACGGGCCTGATGAGCGGTCATTTCTCCCAGCTCATGTGGCTCATGGAGCAGATCATGTGGAAGAGCATGGACAAGCGCCTGGCGGCTTTCCTGCTGGAGGAGAGCCAGCTTGAGGACACCACCAGTCTGAAGCTGACTCACGAGAAGATCGCCGCCCATCTGGGCACCGCCCGTGAGGTGATCACCCGGATGCTCCGCTACTTCCAGAGCGAAGGCATGGTCAAGCTCAGCCGGGGCACCATCGACCTGACGGACCCGATCAAGCTCCGCAAGCTGGCAAACTAAAGATCCATGTCATCGCCCCCCAACAAACGTAAAGGACGTGCCGCATCAAGCGACACGTCCTTATTCTGTGTTCATAACATCGCCAGGATCTGAGCCTTGGGCCGGGCTCCGGAGGACCGTCTGACCACCTTCCCCTCCTCCATCACCATGAGGGTGGGGATACTGATGATGCCGAACTCTCCGGACAGGACCCGTTCCTCGTCCACGTTGATCTTGCAGACCTTGATGTCCTTCCGCTCCCGGGCGATCTCATCCAGCACAGGTGCCACGTTCCGGCAGGGACCACACCAGGCCGCCCAGAAATCAAGGAGCACCGGGATCTTGCTGTTGAGTACCTCTCTTTCGAAATTATGCTTATCCACTTTGATCACAGACATCTGCGTGACCTCCTTCGTCAAGTCCTTGCCATGCCGTCCACACTGAGGACCACACCGGTGATATAGGAAGCCTCCTCAGAGGCCAGGAATACGAATGCGTTGGCGATATCCTCCGGCTTGCCCAGCCGCCGCAAGGGGATCTGAGACACCAGCGGAAGGATCACTTCCTTGGGCACTGCCTTCATCATATCCGTCTCCGTGATGCCCGGTGCCACGGCGTTGACGCGGACCCCCTTGGGACCAAGCTCCCGTGCCAAAGAGACCGTCAGGCCGTTCACCGCGAATTTGGATGCCGGATAGGCGATGCCGCTGGGTTGACCGTAGATACTGACCATGGACGAGGTGTTCAGGATCACACCACTGCCCTTGGCCACCATGCAGTCAGCAGCCACCCGGGTGGCGTTGAACACGCCCTTCAGGTTCAGATCGATCACCCGGTCGAAGGCCTCCTCCGTATACTCCATGAAGGGCGTACTTTCAGAGACACCGGCGTTGTTCACCAGGATGTCCACGCAACCGTAGCGCATCACCGCCTCCCGGAAGGCCTCTCTGACGGAAGACATATCCGAAAGGTCCGGGCTGATCCCGGCCACCACGCTGTCAGG
>JAFNXT010000085.1 GCA_017378975.1 Oscillospiraceae bacterium | reverse complement strand
GGCGACGGCGAGGGCGTGCCATCGCCCTACGGGGGGGGGGGATGTTTCTCCGTTAAACGTAGTCTCTTTCTCTGATGGGGGGGACGTATCGATGATGGATATCGTTTTTGGGAATGTCCCATCCTTTCGTTTCGGGTCAATTTATGCTGGCGTTCTTTGTCTGTTTGTGGTATCTTTGGTATATATGATCGTAAGGAGGGCTGAGCGATGTTTGGAGGATCGTTTTGGGTCGTTTGTGGCTCGTTGGGGTGTATCATCGCGTCGTTCGTTTGGTCTGTGTGGATCTATCCCCGGTGGAAGGGGGTGGATTGGTCGTTGTCCCGGTTGAACCAGTTCACGATCGGTGTGTTCCTGGCGGCGGTGGTACTGTTTTTACCCATGTCCCGGCCGGAAGGTGTGACAGGTGGGTCGTTCGTGGATGCGTCCTTGACTTTGCTGGGGTCCATCCGTTCTACCATGCGTGTTTTCATGGTGGATATGGGGATGGATGAGATCTATGATCTGCTCCCGAAGGACGCGGGCGTTTTTTCTCAGATCGTCCCTATATACGGAGCGTTCCTTGGGGTACTTGCTCCGGCATTGACCTTCACCAACGTGCTGGCCGCCTTCGGTGGCATCACCGGGTATATGATCCTTCGCTGTTCCTGCTTCCGCAGACTTTATGTCATGTCCGAGCTGAGCCCTCAGTCTTTGGCTATGGCAAGGGAGATCCTGCAGGAAGAGAAGGTCGGTCTTCGTCCCCGGGTCGCCTTTTTCGATGTGTTCGACCGTGACGAAGAAGCGGTGTATGAGCTTCGTTCGGAGGCAAGAAAAATCAACGCCCTTTGTCTTAAAATGGACATCTCCGATTTTCGGTGCCCGAAATGGGGCATGCCGGTGGAGATCTTCCTGTTGGGTGAAAATGAGTCTGAGAACCTTGCCCAGGCCAAGGTGCTGGTGGAGCGGTTCAAGGACTCTCACCGGCAGGTGTCGATCGATGTATACGCTTCCTCGGTCTATGCCGATCAGGTACTGGACCGGTTGGATAAAGGCAAGCCCGTCCTTCGGTCCGGGATGAAGAAAAAGATCCTTGATACGGCTTCCGATGTGCTTTATGGCAGGAAGCGGATCGGGGAGGAGGATCTGTTCGGCAGGTTCATGATCCGCCGGATCGATCTTGTGGATCTGCTGGCCCGGCGGATCCTGACCATGAACGATATGGAAGATCTCGCTTTGGTCCATGAGATGGCCAAGGAGGACCGCCAGATCTCCATCACGATCCTCGGCTTGGGTCGGTACGGCCGTGGGCTGCTGAAGAATGCCGTGTGGTTCTATCAGATGCGGGGCTACCGGGTCCGGATCGATGTGGTGGACCGGTGCCAGAGCTATGGGGACGTGGAAGAGCGTCTGAAGCTGGAGTGCCCCGAATTCTTCACGAAAATGGATCACGATACCGACGGAGAGGCTTGCTGTCATATCCGGTTCCACAAGGGCGTGGATTGTCTGGGACAGGGACTGGAGGATCTGGTCCTTGGGGAGCAGGGACCTCCGCGGCCGAAGCTGGTGTTCGTTGCGCTGGGCGATGACGATGTGAACATCCAGACGGCCATGAACGTCCGGCGGATCTTCCGGCGCAGTGGGAAGGATACACATCAGCCGCTGATCTACACCGTGATCCACGACGGGCAAAAGGTGGCAGATCTTCAGGCTTATCAACCCGGCGAGGATCCCAGAGAGCGGATCCGGTTCGTTGGGACGCTGGATCAGCAGTATTCCTATCAGGCCCTCAGGGAGCTCCATGGACTGGAGGTCCGGGCCTTTTATCACCATCTGGATTGGGTCCGGAAGGAACAGGCCCTGTATGAGGCCTATCGCAGGGGCGCAGGCACCGGCGATGACGCCCAGACCCGGCTCTGCCGCCGGTTCCGGGAGGCATTGGAACAGGAGTCTGCCCAAACACAGATCCCGATCCGGTGGCATATCGACCATATCTTCAGCTCCGGGACCAACGGGGCCGAGGTTAAGGCCGCCGGTGTGCAGGCAGAAGCGGAGAAATATATGTGGAGCGCCTATTGTCGGGATTCTTCCATCGCAAAGGCACTGCACAAGCAGGCGCTGGAGCGGTTACAGGTGGCCGGAGAGCACCATCACAGCGTTTGCGACTGTGAAGCCTGCACCGACCGCAGGATCACGGAGCATATGCGCTGGAACGCCTATATGCGCTCCAAGGGCTTCCGCTACGCGTCCCAAAAGGATATGGCGATCAAGACCCACTACGATCTGGTGCCATGGAAGGACCTGCCCCTGCGGGAGCGGTATAAAGATTGACCCCCTTTCGGGAGCCTGTGGCTCCGTGGGGTAAGATGATGACGTAAGGAGGGGCGCTGTGAGAAGAGAACAGAACGTGATCGTTTTCTCGGCCGGTGAGTCGGTCAG
>JAFNXT010000084.1 GCA_017378975.1 Oscillospiraceae bacterium | reverse complement strand
GACGGTGGGATACATTCTGATGGGATCCAGGCCAACCCACTCGGGGCTGGTCAGGAACTCCCAGCTCCAGTTCAGAGACTCCCGCTTAAAGTAGTCACCGAAGGAGAAATTGCCCAGCATTTCAAAATAGGTGCCATGACGGGCAGTCTTACCGATGTTCTCGATATCACCGGTCCGGATGCACTTCTGACAGGTGCAGACACGGCGACGGGGGGGCTCCACCTCTCCCTTGAAGTAGGGCTTCATGGGAGCCATGCCGGAGTTGATCAGCAGCAAAGACTGATCGTTCTGAGGGATCAGGGAAAAGCTGGGCAGACGCAGATGGCCCTTGCTCTCGAAGTAGCTCAGGAACATCTCACGCAACTCATTCACGCCATAGGGTTTCTGACTCATTGAGATTACCTCCAAAAAATAAGACTCGCCCCTATGGAACATAGGGGCGAGATGAATTACACGCGGTACCACCCTAATTCACCCACGAAAGTGGGCATCTTAGTCGCTCTGTAACGGGAGCTCCCGTCCCGGTCTTCCCGGGCCGCTTGGAAGTGGCATACGGTATTCAACGCCAAGGGGCTCGCACCATCCCCCTCTCGCTCCGGGCGATCCAACCGCTTTGTTTCCGCAACGCATTTGCATATCTTCGATATTCTAACACAAAATATCGAAAAGTCAACTGTTATACACAGATTTTCTCCAGTGTGGCAGGAACCAGTAAGGAACATCCTTTTCAGGGTCCCAGGGACGGATCACGCGCTTGGCACAGGAGGGCAATTTCGGCAGCTTATCGCCGGGCAATACGATCAATTCTATCTCCAGACCGCTTTCTCCATTTGACAAGCGGCAGTCAAGGATACTGGTCCAGAGCATCAATTCTCTTCCCAGCTGCTCCAGATCCTTATCCACATCCTCCCCGGAATACATATCCATCAAAAGAGGCGCTGTACAACCGCAGGCGCAGGGCGTCCGTCTTACCCGGGCGCACTCAGCGGTATGATAACGTAAATGAGGCATGGCCTTGGGCGTGATGACTACATATCCGCTCTCACCGTCCGGAAGGATGTTCCCCGACGCATCTTCGATCTCCACCTGGAACAACTCATCACGCACATGGATGACAGCCTCTTTGTTACAGGTGAAGCCACTGACCAACGGACCGCTTCCAGGACCAAGGCAACCCCAGACCTGACAATCGAGGCCCTTCTGGATACCTTCGATGATCCAATTCGAGCAACGGTAACCGACAGTGATCACATTGCGGAAGAACAAGGGCGTCTTGGTATAGTGGGACAGCTTGGTCAGACCCAATATCACGAAGGGGGGGCCGGAAATAGCAACAGCGCGGGATCGGAACGCCAGCTTCAGCAGAGTCTTCCATCTCAGGTCCTCAGGTGCCACCACCGCAACACCGATCTTTTTTGCCGCACGGGAAAGCAGATCGCCAATATTCCCCGGCTCCCGATTTGAAAAGCAGATCATCAGCTTCTCTCCGGGATTCAGAAATTTTTTCATATTCCCAGCCAGATAGTCGATCGTCTGGTCCACCATTTCCGGGGTGGACATCGCATTCTCGAGTCGTCGCAGATCATCGATGTACATTTCAGCACCTCCTTGCGCTATTTGGATCTATTATACACGGAACATCCACTGTTATGCAACTATTATTTCTTAAAAACACATAAAAAATGAAAAATTATCCCGGATGGAAGACCATCCGGGATATGGATCATTTATAAAGGGGGAACTTCTCGCAGATATCGGCGACAGTCGCCTTGACCTGAGCCTGCGTGCCCTCAAAATCACGGGCAGTCATGGCTACGCACTTGGCGATCTTCTTCATCTCCTCTGCGCCCAGACCACGGGTAGTGACGGCAGCCGTACCGATACGCACACCGCTGGTGACAGAAGGCTTCTGAGGATCATTGGGGATGGCATTCTTATTCAGGGTGATGTGGTTCGCGTCACAACGCTCCTGCAGCTCCTTACCGGTGATGCCCATGGGACGAAGGTCCGCAAGCATCAGATGATTGTCAGTACCGCCGGTGACCAGATCGAAGCCCTCCTCCAACAGAGCAGAAGCCATGACCTTGGCGTTGGAAACAACATTGTGAGCGTAGGTCTTGAAATCATCGCTCATGGCCTCCTTCAGGCAGATGGCCTTGGCAGCGATCACATGCTCCAGAGGACCGCCCTGAGTACCGGGGAACACACCGGAATTCAGCTTCTTGGCGAACTCCTCCTTAGCGAGGATCAGACCGCCACGGGGACCGCGGAGGGTCTTATGAGTGGTAGTGGTGACGATATCGGCATAGGGAACAGGGCTCATATGCGCACCACCCGCAACCAGACCGGCGATGTGCGCCATATCCACCATCAGGACTGCTCCCACCTCATGGGCGATGTCAGCGAACACCTTGAAATCGATGGCACGGGGATAAGCGGAAGCACCGGCGATGATCAGCTTGGGCTGACACTTCTTTGCCATATCACGGATCTGATCGTAGTCGATCAGACCGGTCTCATGGTCCACATCGTAGGACACCACGTTATAATACTTACCGGAGATATTGGCAGGACTGCCGTGGGACAGGTGACCACCGTTGGCCAGGCTCATACCCATCATGGTGTCACCGGGCTGGAGCAGAGCCAGCTGGACGGCCGCATTGGCCTGCGCACCGGAGTGAGGCTGGACGTTGGCAAACTCAGCACCGAAGAGCTTCTTTGCGCGTTCGATGCACAGGCTCTCGATCTCGTCGACGAAGTGACAACCACCGTAGTAACGCTTACCCGGCAGGCCCTCCGCATACTTGTTGGTGAGGATGGAGCCCATAGCGGCGATGACCGCGGGAGAAGCGAAGTTCTCGGAAGCGATCAGCTCCAGACCGTCCTGCTGACGACCAAGCTCCCGCTCCATCATACCTGCCAGTTCGGGATCATAGCTGGAAACGAAGCCGATAGAATCGATGGGTTTACCGTACATGATATATTCCTTCTTTCAATAATGATACAAAATAAAACAGCCCCCGCATGACGAGGACTGTACAAAGTTATGGATCGATCCATTTCTCCGTCCGTTTGCCTGAGAGATTCGGCGTTCGCCTTGCACCTTCGGCACACAATTTAATGTGTTCTCCAGAGAGTCCTCTGCGTCCGGTCAAACTTTTCCCGGAAGCTTCATAGGGTATTCAGTTTTGTTGTCTACAAGTATACCTGTTTTTTACGAAATGTCAACCCAAAAAACGGAGTTTTGTCGGATCATACAGCTTACACCGTACCAAGCATCGAAAAATGTACGATCTGACCCACGTTCAGGCTTCATACCACTTCCGCACCAGTCCGGTCTTCAGGAACCCAAGCTTTTCATACAGCCGGATCGCCCGTTCATTGGTAGACGCCACCTCAAGAGTCAAGGCCTGTCCCTCCACGAGCGACATGAGGGTATGCATCACACGTTCCCCTGCCCCACGCTCGATCGCCGCCACAGCCAACAGCTTCCCATCCTCCAGCCATCCAAGCCCAAGAAGGTGTCCATCCCTGTGGACGAAATACGCGCCACCGGAGTCGATCAGCGCCTGCTGTTCAGAGTATGTGACCGTTGCGGCGTTATCCACGCCCTTCATCTTTTCATTGAGAAGCTGTCGCCATTGGAGGACCGTTTCTTCCGTCACCGGGAAAAGATGTTCCACCAATGCCGGGTCCGTCCAGGCCGTACCACGCATTTCAAAAATGGCGGTATGGAGCCTGCCCTCTCCCTCACCGGCGCTCCAATAGATCTTCTCCGCACCGGCTGCCCGACAAAAGGCCATGCACTCTGCCACCAGCTGATCCATCATACCGGGCTGTACATCCTGGACCCTGATATACGCCTCCTGCCGATAGGGGATCTCCCGTAGCACGAGACTGGCCACACCGAACTCCGTGGGGAATATCGGGATATCTTTCATTCGTATCCCCTCCTTTATGCAGTATCATATCACGATCGTACCAACTTCGCAAGTATCAGTCATCCACAGCAACTCCTGCCCTCATATCCACATCTTGGGGTGACCCAAACAACTGTCGTCAATATCTAGTGACTTGACATTTTGTGCATTTTGACGTAAAACCACTGCCGATGCCCCCTCTTCAATGACCTCATACCACGAAGTTCGGTTAAATATATATGAATTTCGCAAAAAACACTTGCATTTCGAAAATTTTAGTGTATAATGTCCCATGTTGAACTAAAGCTAACGACGAAAGGAGGACATCCCATGAAGAAGATCATTTGCAAGAAGGAGTACGACACCGAGACCGCTACTCTGGTCAAGAAGTACGTCTGTGGTTTCTACGGTGATCCCGCTGGCTACGAGGAGTCCCTGTACCAGACCCCTGCCGGTCTGTATTTCCTGTATGTCTGCGGTGGCGAAAATTCCCCCTATCCCGGCGAAGACATCCTGCGTCTGGCCAAGACTAAGGTCAACGATTGGATGGAGAACCACTGATCGCATACATACCCAGAAGGACCTGCTGATGAGGCAGGTCCTTTTTCTTGACATATATGATATGCTATGACTATACCTAACGAACAGGAAGATGCCCCATGAAACGTTTGATACTATCGTTGTTCCTGTTGATCCCGATGCTGGCCGGATGCGCTCCCACGACCGCCCCCCAGATCGTCGCGACCACAGCCCCTGTATACACGCTCACTGCCGGCCTGTGCGAAGGCACTGGTCTTTCTGTGACACAGCTTGTGACCGAAAGCGTATCCTGTCT